>JANXBI010000075.1 GCA_025060675.1 Candidatus Caldatribacterium sp. | reverse complement strand
GTCGACCCAGAGGATATCGTGTCAACCCATGTTCATGTCGGAGCATTCGACATGAACATGGAGGAAATTCAAGGGTATTTCCGTAAAGTAGGATACGAACTCGCTGACAAAATCCAAGTATTCGACTACATCAAGCTTTTCGGTAGGAGGTTCAACTTATTCGCAGATTGTAACTTCGATGAAAAAGACAAGTTCTTTTGGATCAACACCGTTCACACCAACACAGTCGAATTTCGACTCCCCCGCTTCGTGTCCTACAGGCAAGCCACTGCTGTGATCGACTGTTGCCTCGATTGGATGGAGGCGGCAGTGCGAAAAGAAGAAGTTGGAGCCTTCGTGGAGGCCTTCAAGAGGCGGCTCGCGGAGGTGGAAGCGTGACATGTCCTCCAGGAAAAGCTTCGATGGGCAGGGAGACCCTGCCCATCACAAAACCAATAGCAAAGAGAAACTGGTATGCATTGCATCGTCTATCGTCAAGTGACGATGCTTGACGATGTGAAAGGAAAGGAGGGAGACAGATGCTAAGAGTCAAAGGTCTCACCAAAGAACAACACCGGTGTCTGGTGTGCGGGTATCCCGTTACACCAGACAGACTCCTTTGGCCTGGTATTTGCATGGTATGCAACTCGGCATGCTATGATTACTGGGACAAGAACGAGTCGTGGACAAAGGGGAATGGGTTGCGTGGTCGGTACTCTCTGAGCCTTGAACTCGAACTTGAGCCCCATCGGGTGGTCCATTCCTTCCTCCTCCGCTTGGGATTCCTCCCAACATTCGATCGCACCATCAGTGAGGGGAAGGAATGGAAAAGCCCAATCTACGTCAGTTCCCGTATCCTTCGTAGGGACCTCCAGAAGATCTTCTCCTTGGTGGCCAACAAGGATGTTGTGTCCACACACATCCACATTGGTCTGTACAATGGAAAGGAGGATGATGTGGAGGCAATCCAGGACTACTTCCGTAGCTGCGGGAAGCGGCTTGCCGAAAGGATTGTTGGAAGTACGAAAAACTACACGTTGCTTTTTGGACGCACGTTCGGTCCCTACGCAGACTTTGACTGTTCCACCGATTCAAAGTTCTTTTGGATCAACACCATTCACACCAACACAGTTGAATTCCGACTCCCCCGTTTTGTATCCTACAGGCAAGCTCTTGCTGTGATTAACTGTTGCCTTGATTGGATGGAGGCGGCACGTCGGAATGCTCCTGCACGAACATTGTTCAATGTTTTTGTGAAACGGTTGAAGGAGGTTGAGGAGTATGAAAAAGCCCGAATCTCTTGAGTACTTCCCTTTCCTCTCCAAGGTAGCAAAATTGTACGTATTTCCGCATGCCTACCTCATTGAGCGGAAATACGTTCTGAAGGCGAACAAAGGTGGTCTGTGGCTCCCTGAGCGTGTAGCTATCTATGGCAAAAGGAACATCGACGAGGACACCATTGCTCTCAACTACTGGTGGCCGGGATTTGAGCGTACCATCGAGTATGCGAAGGTGGTCCGTCACCAGCCTCACCTCAATCTTCCCCGAGGCTGGACAAACGAGAACACTCTCTGCATCGGACTCGACCTCGATTTCTGTCATGAGTTCATCAATGAACTTGGATTCAATCAGGGGTTGTTCATCAGCAAACTCTTTGGACTAAGGGGGGTTTTCAATGTGCAGATTAGCAATTGGGAATAGGGAAGCAACCAAACTCGAGCTTGCCTACATCTTCCGCAAGCTCGAGTTGAGCCTTGGTGGACACGGAAACGGCATTGCCATGCTGAAGAACAATGCCGTGACCATCGTCAAAGGTACCTCACTGACCACCGACGAAGCAGCGCGAATCATCAAAGACGAAGAACCTGAGTGGTTCATCTTCCACACACGTCTGGCTTCCTGTGGGAAGGTGGCAGACGAGAACTGTCACCCATTCCACGTTGGGAATATTGTCGCCGCTATGAATGGAACCGAGCCCTGGTTGAGAAGTATCGCAGAAGAGCTCGGTATCACGGACACTGAGGCGTTCCTACTCCTCATCAAGGAGTTCAAGTTGGACCCCTTCAAGATGTTCAAGAGGTCACCGTCTGACTGGGTAGGGTTCATCAAGGTGGGAGGGCGGTGGGAACCCTTCATCAGTGTCGGTTCGTTGTTCTGCTTCTACCGCAAAGGCCAAACCATCTTCCTTGCCTCTGAACTCCCTCACGATGTTGCAGAAGTCGTGCTCAGTGGGCAGTTTACAGGGTTTGTGAAGGACATTCCGTGGGAAAGGTTGGTCCCCCACAGGAATGTCCCTACCACGAAATCAAAGGAATTCCATTGGGAAAGGAGGAGGAGCAATGAGGATTCTATGGTTGAGCCGTCATGAACCTTTACCGGTGCAGGTGGAGGCTCTCAAGAAGGCGTTCGGGGAAGACATCGAGATTGTCCACGACCCCGAACGAATCCAAGACGCTGACGATGTCGTGTCCCGGAAAGAGCAAGTGGGGGCAGAGGAAGTTGTCATCGTCGCCCCACTCCACATCGTCGCCAGCCTTCTCCAGCGCGGTATCAAGCCACTCCGTGCGGACATGGAGGCGGTCGACAATCCAGCCATCGCAGACACCGAGGCGAGTGGTCGGCTGTACCGCTTTGTCGGTTTCAGCCGACTCGTAAACGTGGTGGTAGAAACAGAGAAAATCGTGGAGAGGTGAGAAGGATGATGCTCGAGATAAAGGGGGTACGTAACCGAGAAAAATACCGATGTCTCCTGTGTAGAAACTCCTACCGTCCGGAGGAGTTGTCTTGGCCTGGTATCTGTCGGAGTTGCGATGCCGTAGAGTTCCCCCACGATTGCGAGAACCAGTGTATGACACCAGGGAGTGGACTGCGAGGAAGGTACACGGTCAGCTTCGAACTCGAGACATTCTCCCACCGTCCCATCCATTCACTGCTCCGACTCCTCAACTTCCTCCCCACCCGCGCCAAGTCTACGGGACGGAGGGAGTGGAAAAGTCCAATCTACAGAGATTCCCAAACTCTCCACCGTCACCTCAGGCACCTCTTCACCTTGGTGTCAGCAAGGGAAATCGACGTGACCCACATCCATATTGGAGCCGGAGAAGACACAGAGGACCTCAAGCAGTACTTTCGTCGAATTGGGAAACCACTTGCTGCAGAGGTGTTTAAACCGGACAATCACCACGAGGTCCTTTTCAGAGAGGAAATTCCCGAGTACGCCGACACCTTTAGCCCTGAGGATGCGGCAGTCTTCTGGATTAATACCCTCCACCCGCACACCGTAGAGTTCAGACTGGTGAAATTCACATCGTACCGCCAGGCTCTCTGTGTCGTCCACTGTTGCCTTGACTGGGTTGAGGCAGCCCAGAAGGATGCCCCAGTCACTACCCTTGCCGAGATATTCTCAAAGTACGTGAAGGAGGTGACACCATATGAAACAGCCTGATTTCCTCAGGTTGTGTCCCAGTTTGTCTCTCCAAGCCCAGCTCTACGTCCATCCACATAAGCACCTTGTGGAGGCTTGGTACACGCTAAAGTCAAAACAACCACTCCCCACACACCTCATACTCTACTGCCTCCAAAGTGTGTATGACGACATTATCGCTCTCAACTATTGGTGGCCCGGATTTGAGTACACCATTCAACATGGGGATGTTGTCCATTTCTACCCAGCTATCATCCTTCCTCCCTCCTGGACACTCCACGATACCCTACTCATCGGACTGAATGAACCATTCCTCAAAACGTACGTCCATGGTTGTCAGTTCCTACAGGAGAGACTCATCAGTAAGCTCTTGATGTTGCGAAGGGTTGGGAGTCTGAGGATTCTGTGATGAGGTGTGGTGGTACAAACTTGAGTTTAAGAACAAAAACGAAAAGGAGGTTGATTACTGTGAAACTCTCTGAACTCAGTGAAATTGTGACCTCTCTCCTTTCTGCAACAAAGGAAAGTACCATCCACACAAGACGATACACCATCACTATTGCAGATGATTCCATCACATTCCGGAAAAATCTCACTAGGTTCATTCCCGACGATGTCTTTGCTCGGATTGAGCTGAAGAATCGCATCATTCTCCTTTGTCGTGATGGGAGTACTTCTGAACAATCACAGAATGACACTATCATTCCTGTGACGATGAAATGCGTTTCCTGGCTCATTGGACTCCTCACCGAGTGTGGTACGGACATGGCGGACACTGATTTGGTCAGGGTCATCATCACCAAAACTGAAAGGGGGAAGGAGTGATGTATCCGAGGAAAGGCCAATCCGTTACTGTGTATGTTCATTGGGGAAATACGGTGAAAACCGTTCAAGGGATTTTCACCGGTAAAGTCTTCCGTGCCCGTTCTGGAGCCGTCCTTGGAGTCATTGAAACGGAGAAAGGAATCGAATACGTCCCTTGGACATCGGATAAGCGGATTGTAGAGTTCCAGGTGCATGAGGAACGTTGCCCCAACTCCCCCGTTGGAGAGGAACAAAGAGTCCTAAATCCAATAATGAACTCCGAATTATTAACAATGAAACGTAATGAATAGTCTTAGAAAGGTAGTGTGTTCTAAGGATTGAATTTAAGAGAATTTAAGCTTGTGAAAAATATCAAAGTGTGTTATAATATGGGTAAGGTGAAGAGAATAGGGGAAGGGAACGGGAAAGGAGGTGATGAACAGGAGAAAGAACAGAAGGGAACTCCTTCCCAGGGAGTAGGGAAGAGGAATGGCCCATGTAGTGTGGGTTGGTAAAGGAGTTTAGTGTTGGGACAGGAGGATTTCAGGTACCAAGGAGGTCCACCACAGGGAGGTTCCCTGTGGTGGAGAGAAAAGAGAGAGGAGGAAGGAAGATGAAAAGGAGAGAGTGGAAGGAACGGATGAAGGTGAACTTTGGGAAGTGTGTGTGGTGTCGGAGAGAGGGGAAGGTTCGGCACCGAGGTGTGATGTTGTGTAAAGAATGTTATGAGAAAATGGTGAAGGGAGAGAGGGAGGAGGTGGTCCTGTGGAGTTGAAATTTACCGTGACACCGAAGCAGTTGAAGGAGAAGCTCATGAGGTTGGTGGAGATGGAGGAGCCACCTGCGGTCTTCCTTTGGGGAAGGCCAGGGATTGGGAAGACGCAGGTGGTGTATCAGGTGGGGGAAGAGACAGGGAGGCACGTTGAGGTGTTGATTCTCTCTCTGATGGACCCAACAGAGTTGAAAGGATTCGTTTTCCCCAACCGAGAGGCGAAACGAGCGGAAATTCTCCCTCTGAGCTTTCCCGATGAACCCTTCATCCTGTTCTTTGACGAGTTCAACACAGCTCCTGTCTCCGTTCAGAATGCGGCAATGCGGATTGTACTGGAGAAGAAGATTGGGAACTACCACTTGCCGAAGGGGACATTGGTTGTGTGTGCAGGGAACAGGCTCAAGGACAAGGCAGCGGTGAACAAAATCTCCTCGGCCATGGTGAACAGGGCCCTCCATTATGTTGTTGTGCCCTCTTTCGAGGACTTTAAGGAGTATTGGTTTGCGAAGCGCCTTCCTGCAGAAGTTGTGGCCTACCTAGAGATGGACACGCAGTTCTTCAGTACTGAGCCACAGATTGATAAACCTTTCCCGTCGCCACGGTCGTGGGAGATGGTGGGGAGAATTTTGGAACACAAGTTGGCAAACCTCGAGGACATTGCAGGACTGGTGGGAGAAGAGGCGGCAGTGCGGTTTGACACATTCATGAGGCGGTGTGCAGGAATTACCACCATGATTGAGCAGATTCTGAATGGAGAGAAGGTTTACCCAAGCCCTGAGGAAGTTGAGAAAGGGCTCATGATTGCCACTATTCTCATCAACCGGACGACAGAGGACAACATTAAGGTGCTCCTTGAGTACGCCCTCAACGCTCCAAAGTATATGTCCCCACACATCATCCTTTGGATGAAGTCAATCATCAAAATGAAGGTCATTACCCTCAGTACCCTATTCAGCAAGGACATGGCTCCATTGACGAAGAAATTTGCGGAGGTCTACAAATACATTATTGAGGAGGCGAAATGATGAAAAAGGTTGAGGAGGTTATCTTTGAGGAAATCACGAAGATGATTGCATCCGCAGGAGGGACCTCGTTCCCCCTCCTTGGTTCGGCCCTCCTGCGGTTCCAGGTAAAGGTTGTGGGGAAAGAGTTTATGGCCCCGGCAGGAGTTGACATCGCCCAACGTTGCCTGTACATACGAGAGGACATTACTGAGATGCAGGACTCCGTTCGGACAATCCTCGCCCATGAGGCGCTCCACATCCTTGGAGGGACTTTCCTCAGGAAAGGGGACAGGGACCATGTTCTGTGGAACTTCGCAACAGACTTAGAGATTAACTGGCTCTTGGCGGATATGGGGCTTCGGGTGCGGCAGGGGTTGTACGACGAGAAGTTCCATGGGAAGTACGCCGAAGAAATCTATGAGGTGTTGGAGAAGAGGGCAAGGGAAAAGAGTAGGGAGGTGGCTGAAGCCCTACATGGTCTCAACGAGCTCGTCAGGGAGTACCAGCAGGCCCAACAGCAGGGCGATAAGGAACGGATGCAGGAGCTCAAGGAGCAGATGAAGAATGTGCAGCGATCGGTCCTTGAGGAGTTGGGATTACGGAACAACACAGCGGAGGTCAACCACCACGAAGACATCACCGATGAACTTGCGAGGCGATTCGTCATGGAGACCATGGTGGCTGCCCAGCAGTTGGGCAAAATGGGTATTGGGAAACTCCCTGGAGAGCTTGACCGGGTCATTGACGAACTCTTGGAGGCCAAAATCGACTGGAAAGAACTGCTGGAGAACGCCATCCTTGATGCAACCCGAAACGATTACAGCTACCGAAAACCCTACAAACCATCACTCGTGTACGCGGACACCTACATCCCTTCGCTGAACGAGCCAGACCGGAGGGAAGTGGTGATCATTGTGGACACGTCGGGGAGTATCTCTGAAGGTGTTCTGCGGTTGTTCCTTTCCGAGGTGAAGGAGATACTTGCGTCGTACAAGGTTATCTTCATCGCCTGCGATGCGAGTGTCCAGGCAGTTGTTGAAGATGGGGACATTGAGGAGATAGTCAAGAAGGTGAAGGGTGGTGGAGGAACGAGTTTTGCCCCCGCCTTCCAGTACATCGCCGAACGTCTCCATGACCGCTACCATCTCCCGGTCGTTCTCATGACCGATGGCTACAACGACGATGACCACATCGACCGGCCTCTTAACGTCTCCGAAATCATCGTCCTCACCACCGGAAAGGAACCCAAGGGCCTTGAGGTGGACAGGGTCATCACGTTACCGTGCGAGGAGTAGTGGTGGACAGGCTTAAGAGGTTAAAAGTTGTGAGGAGGTGAGAAAATGAGGATTGATGATGCGACGTTCATTGAGAAGGGGATACGAGAAGTGGATACGTTCTTAGCCCAACGTTTCACAGAAAAGGGAATGGAGTTCGTCACCTGCACGAGCTTCGGTGTAGACGACCTCCTAAAGGAACTCGTTGAGATAGAAATTGGCAAATACAATGCCGAGGAGGAGTTATCGGAAGACGCGTCAACGTGCACAGGTTATAGAAACTTTAACATCATGAAATGGGGGTGATTGAGAGTGAAAAACGATTACATTTCGCCAATGGTGTGCATCTTCGCAGATCAGGCAGTCAGAAACGTTGGGGACAAGAAAATCCGTTTTCTTCACTATCATTGCTATGGACCAACTTGTGACCTTCTCAGGGTGACGGACATCACCAACCCCTGGAATACCTTTCACCTTGGTGACTGCTTTTTCCAGAGCACCTTTGGGAGTGTAACAGAGGCAACAGCAGCGCTCCTCGACACAACGGGAGGAACACTCTCGGCAATGCGGATTCGTGAATTGGAGCGTCTCAGCTACCGAAGGGTATTCCAACCTGCCATCCAAGCGACCCTCAAGGAAGTCCAAAGGGCCATTGCCATCATTCGTTCCATCCGTCGCAGGTTCATCATCGGTGTCTTCCCTCCATACCACCACAAAGGTCCCCTCTTCCAACTCGACCATCAACTGGGAGACCATCTCGTGTACCATCTCATGTTCGCAGTACGGATGTTTTTCCTCCACTACAACGGGGAACACATTCCGGTAACCTGGGGCGTGAAAAGAGCGCTCCAGCAGTTAGAGCAGACCCCAGAAATCGAGGTGAACACACTGTCACGCGTTGATGGCACACCAACTGAAACCACGTTCTACGTCCAAACCCCATTCCGAGTTTCTCATGTTGCTGATATGCTCCTCTACGTCGCCTCTGAGATTCTCGAGCGACCCAAACGACGCCTGGTGGTTGTAACTTCCTCAAAACAGGACACTGACCTGGTCACCGTGCCATTTGGTGAGGCGGTGGTATGTGGGAGGGATGGAAATGGGTGATCAGGAAATCTTTGTGCCTCCCCGAGAGTACACCCTTGAGGAGGAACAGGAACAAGTCGTCAACTACATCCCGTTCCAGTTCATGGCGTACTATGACCAAAAGAACGATGGAACTATTGTCCGAGTCTACCCCGTTAACGGAGGTTGGGTAAGTATCCCCTTCTCAGGGAGGAAGAGCATTGAGGAGGCGATTGAGGAGATGCGGAAGTGGTACGGAGAGAGATGGAACAGGATGCCCGAAAACCTCACTGGTTTCGTCATCCATCAGAATATCGAGACGTTAGAGAAGGAGTTCACGGCAATCCTTGAAGAGTTCCAGAAGGCATCAAAGAAACTGCAGGAGGTTTGTCCGTTGTACGATGTCGGTGTCTACTACTACTACTACCGGCTGCTCATCGAATCACAACCGAACGATCGAACAAGAATCCACTACTACCCAGCATTTGAGGTGGCCATCTCCAAGCAGCACAAGCAGACAAAGAGGCGTATGGCTCTCAGCTATCTGAGGGTGAACCGAATCCTGAATGCATTCCACAAGTCACAGGGTTTCCCTATCAACTTCCTCACTATATACTACCGTCCAGGGAAGGAGAGTCCAAGGGTGGAAAACTTTCTCCACGCTACCCGATTCGTTATCCGAGCTCCATTCAGCGCAACCTTCGCCGCATGGGACTTCATCCCCTTCATCGTGTACAAGGTGGCGAGTAAAAATGACCGGGAACGCCTTTGTAAGGAGTTCACGTCCCATGTGGATTTCCAGACCCTTTCCACACTCCTGCCGCTGGCCACGTAGGGAGGTGAGGTAATGCAGCTTGAGCCACTCATCTACACCTTGGTGGAACAAAAGGAAATCCGTGTCCCACCGGCGAAGTACGCGGTGCTCCTGTACCGGGACATGGAGCGACGGCGTGACCTCCTCCGGCTCTTCCAGCTCCCGCCGCGGCGGAACCATGTCCCTAATCACCTCAACGACATCTATCACTTCGAGACCATGCAGGATGTCGAGGAGGCCCTTACCCCACTCCAGAGGACGTACCACCGGAGGTGGGAGCGGTGCTTCCCCACCCGTATGACCTCCATCGAGGTGGAGAGCCAACAGAAGATGGCGACGATGATGGTGTACCAGGCGCTCCAAGAGTTCATCGAGCCGTTGACGAAGCTCAACGAGCACTGCCGGAGGTTCATCGTCCGTGTCTTCCCCGCCTTCCGCTTCGGGTTGGCCTACTTCCACCATCCAACCTACCTACCAAAAGCCGACCAAACCATCACCTACCACATCGTGTTCCGGGTGACCATCTCACGACGGGGGAAGATGATGAACCAACCGGTCAGTGAGAACCGTCTCACCAAGATTCTCACCCCCATCGCACAGACCAAACTCCTCCCCGTAACCTTCGCCTCCGACGAACCACGTGGGGTTGGAAGGCCACAGGCCATAGAGCTCATCGACCACACCTCCTTCTACATCACCACCCCTCTTGACGTCACCATCGCCGCGAATCTCCTCATCCCATACATAATCTATGAGTTGACCCCACCAAGGGAGCGGGCACGGCTCCGGTCACTGTTCCCAGAGATTGATTCCGTGCTCACGTTGCTGGCTTTAGGGAAGTGAACAAAAGGTAGAGAAAGGAGGATGGGTATGAAAGTCACGATTGAATTTAACAGGTACGAAGTTGAGAAGGTTTTTGCCACTTTGTGTGAGGACAGTGGTGCAAAAATCATGAACGATTTCGATGTAGTCACAACTATCAACAAAGTACTCAAGGAGAAAATCACCGATGCTCGACTCCGTGACCTTGTTGCGGCCATCTTCACCCAACTCCGTCCTGAGGACATCAGGAAACGGATGACGCAGTTTTGCGACATGGAAGCACCC
>JANXBI010000062.1 GCA_025060675.1 Candidatus Caldatribacterium sp. | reverse complement strand
AGCAAGAACCCCGCAGGAGAAAAACCACGTGAGAAAAGCAACGTACTTTCTATAGCAGAACTACTACTCCCTTACAACAGACAACCATCGCATTCCAGAAGGATGCAGCGGAAAGACTAAAATATCCATAAAAAACAATGGTGCGCCCGAGAGGAATTGAACCTCCAACCTTCGGCTCCGGAGGCCGACGCTCTATCCTGTTGAGCTACGGGCGCACACCACTTTTAGTATACTTAGGACATCCCTGAAAAGCAAGGGACCCACAGGGAGGGGTCTCCCCGTGGGAAAAAGATTACTTCACGATTTCTTTCAAAAGTTTGCCTGGACGGAAGAAAGGCACTTTAGTTTCGGGGATGTGAATTTCCTTCCCCGTTTGGGGATTCCTACCCCTGCGACCTGCTCTCTTCTTTACTCCAAAGGTACCAAAACCCACAAGCTGCACTTTCTCGCCTTTTCGAAGTGCATTCTCAATAACCTCGAGCATCTTGTCCACAACACGAGCTGTGTCTTTCTTAGTAATGCTTAAACCCTCCTTCTTTAGTTCCTCCGCAAGAGTACCCACCAAATCCTGCTTGTTCATCCTCCCCAACCTCCTTCTTCCGAGGATAAGATTTTAAGCTGGAAGCACAATGAAACGTATTGCTGTTCTCTCCGAATCATCGATTTTAATATCCACAAAAGCCGGGATACATATAAGATCAATCCCACTTGGCGCAAGATATCCCCGCGCGATAGCTATAGCTTTCACTGCCTGGTTCACCGCACCCGCGCCTACCGCTTGCATCTCCGCACGTCCATGCTCACGAATAACACTACTGAGCGCTCCCGCCAAAGCCGCCGGTTTAGTACGAGAGGATATCTTCAAAGGTTCCACTGAAGGACCTCCTTGCCCGACTTGTGACACCACTCATCGGGACCTTGTCCCTCCTCTTTACAAGGGCAAAACCAGGCTTTCCCTCCTTTGCCAGTATTTTAGCGCATGAGGAAGAATCTTGTCACTGTCAAGAGGAAAAATCTCAAAAATTTATCCCCTCTCTCGAGAGGTATTCTTGAGCAAGTGAAAGGATATGCTGCTCATTTTCGTAAAAAAGAAGAGAGAGGGCTTTGGCAAGAGGGAACCAACGAACTTCAGCGACCTCCCCCTCTGCAACACGTGCTTCTTCTTTCTCCGCTTCTGCAAGGTAAAAAAGGACGTGCTCCTCGAAGACGCGATTATCTCGCTCGTAGGTGTAAGAAATTTCCCCAAGTTTTGGTCCAAGCCGTGGAACATACCCTGTCTCCTCACGAATTTCCCGAATTGCTGCTTCTTCCTCTTTTTCTCCTTTTTCAAGGTGCCCTTTGGGGAGTGTCCAGAACGAAGCATTACGCTTCCGAATGAGAAGAACCTCAAATGAGGCATTTGCCTTACGCACAACAACTCCACCACTTGAACGCACGATGACCACGTCTTTCTTGCTCACAATAATCACCCGAGGTTCCTTTTGAGGATTAATGCTCCCTGAGGAACACCAAACTCTCGCGCCACAGGAACACATTTTGCCTTGAGAAGGAAATAAATGTTCTCTTTTCGCCCACTCAATGTCTCAAAATTTCCCTGTCCTTTAGAGATAATCAAATCAGCCTTTTTCCAGATCTCTTGAAGTTCACGGGGAGCCTTTGCGACATCGATTCCTGTTTCAGCCTGTCCCGTAGTCATAAGCACGGTGAGCTCATCAAGACCTGCCTCCTTGGCATCCTCAAGGAGCGCGTCATTAGAGATCGGCCCTCCTTTAACGACAAAAACGATTTCCTTCTTCCCAAGGGACTGAATCTCTTCAATCAAAACTCGATCAAAGACAACCTCTCCCGCGTTGTCTCCGACATAGACGATAGTCCGAGCCTTTAAAAGATCTGTAAAAAAGGCCGGAAAATCATACTTACCCCATTGAGCGCTTGTCACTTGAGCAAGGATATCTGAAGCATTCACATCCCTGTAAACCCCAAGATCAATGACATTTCCAGCGATAGCTACAAGAACCGCTCGCTCAAGTCGACTATTTTCTGAAGAAGCAACAAACGCCTTAAGCTGAGAATAAAGCTCCAAAGCCATCCGATTGTAATGGCGTTTGAAGCGATAATAGATATCTTCAACCCCCGTAATCTCTTTAGCAATCTGGTGGGCCAGAGTAGTCATATAGGCAGGAGTCCACTGGGGATCAGCATGAGCATAAAGGGCACAGACCCTCTGCGAAACCTTCCAGATGCAATCGAAATCCCCTCCCGCGATTTCTGCCGCTTCCTGAGCCTGTCGGATGTTACAGGTAAAACACTCAAGTTGTGCTTTCATACCTCGACAACCTTCCCATTTCGGCTTTCAATCGTTTCTCTAAAGAACCTCCGTAGCTGCTGCTCATTCCCCAAAATGTAGATGATGTCACCCTTGAAAAGTACTTCATCAGCAGACGGAGAAACCCGGTACTCATTATCTCTCTTGATGGCTAAAACGGTAATGCCATATCGGTTCCGCAGTTGAGCTTTCCCAAGGGATACCCCATGGAAAACAGGAGGAAGTTTTACCTCAACAACGTTATAACCAGGGAAAAGCTCTTCTGTTCGAATGGCGTTCGGAAAGGCAAGTGTTTTTGCCACTCTTAGTGCCATATCCCTTTCCGGGAAAATGACCCGATCAGCACCTATCTTCTCAAGTATCTTCCCGTGCATTTCGTTAATAGCACGTGCCACGATAAAGGGGACCCCAAGCTCTTTCACGGCAAGAGTGGTAAGAACGCTTGATTGAATATCGTTGCCAATACTCACAATGGCTACATCAAAGTTTCTCACTCCTAGGGCTTCGAGAACCCTTTCATCGGTTGTATCTGCCTGAACAACCTCGGTTATTTTCCCCGCCATCTCCTTGACAGGATCTTCATCGATGTCCACACCAAGAACCGTAAACCCTTGTTGGTAGAGAGCTATGGCAATGCTACTCCCAAAAATCCCTAATCCAAAAACAGCAAACTGCCTCATTATCCCATCAAGCCTCACTTTTCGCTCCTCGCGATTTTGACTCAAGGCGCTTCATAAACCATTCTCGGTTTACCACGAAGCGCTCAAGACGTCCTTCCCCAACCTTTTCAATTTCATCAAAAGCTTCAGCCTCAAAAACGAGACGATTCCGATAGATTTCAACAAGGGTAGCCCGGGCGGTGACTTTCATGCCCTTCGGAGTTGCCGCAATATGAGAGATGCTGATTCTCGTACCTACACTAACGTACCCCTCAGGAAGACAATGCTTTACCGCTTCGTGAGCAGCGTTATCCATGAGCGACACAAGCATCGGCGTCGCAAAAGCAGGGACCATATCAGGATCAAAGCGGTCAGCGGTACTCTCGTCAGTCACCACCATGCTCGCTACCCCGGTTAAGCCAATGCGCAGCGTGTTCGCCTTCATGGATCTTTTCTCCTCCTTTAGACGAACTTTCGTTCTGGGGTATGTCGAGAATGCGCTCAATGTCATCTCTCCCCAGAACCTCTTTCTCCATGAGCTCCTTCGCTAACGCGTCCAGCTTGTCCCGGTGTCGTATAATGATATCCTTCGCCCGCTCGTATGCCTGGTCGATAAGCGCCCGAACCTCCTTATCAATAGCATACGCAATCTCCTCGCTGTAATTACGATCCTCGGCTATGTCTCTCCCAAGGAAAACCTCCTTGTGTTTTCTCCCCAGAGTAAGGGGACCCAAAAGTTCACTCATACCATACTCACAAACCATCTCCCTGGCAATCTCTGTAGCCTTCTTCAAATCGTCATGAGCTCCAGTTGTAACGTCTTTAAAAACCACTTCTTCAGCTACCCTTCCCCCAAGAAGAATAGAAAGTCGTGCAAGGAGCTCTTGCTTTGTGAGGAGATAGCGATCCTCCGTAGGCAACTGCAATGTATATCCCAGAGCAACACCGCCGCGAGGAATAATAGAAATCTTGTGTACTGGGTCGCTGTTGGGGAGAACCTTCGCTACAAGAGCATGTCCTGCTTCATGGTATGCAATAATTCGCTTTTCCCTTTCGCTAATGATAATATGCTTTCGTTCCGGCCCAGCAATGACTTTGTCAATTGCTTCCTCAAAATCTTCCATTTCAATGACGTCTTTCCCCTTACGAGCAGCAAGAATAGCCGCCTCATTCACAAGGTTCGCGAGATCTGCCCCCACGAATCCAGGGGTACGGCGAGCAAGAACCTCAAGATCCACATCCTTCCCCAAGGGCTTTCCACGAACATGGACCCGAAGAATTGCTTCTCTCCCCCGAACATCAGGTTGTGGCACAGCAATACGCCGATCAAATCGCCCCGGACGAAGGAGCGCAGGATCCAGAATATCTGGACGATTCGTAGCAGCGATGAGAATAACACCCTGGTTAGGATCAAACCCATCCATCTCCACAAGGAGCTGATTCAAGGTTTGTTCCCGTTCATCGTGTCCTCCGCCAAGCCCCGCACCTCGGTGACGACCAACCGCGTCCAGTTCGTCAACAAAAACGATACAAGGAGCGTTCCTTTTAGCATTAGCAAAGAGATCTCGAACCCGTGCTGCTCCAACCCCAACGAACATTTCAACAAAGTCGGAACCACTAATGCTAAAGAACGGAACTCCTGCCTCTCCTGCAATGGCTTTCGCAAGAAGGGTTTTTCCTGTTCCAGGAGGACCATAAAGGAGCACACCCCTTGGTATACGAGCACCAATTTTCTGGAACTTACGTGGATTCTTGAGAAAGTCGACGACCTCCTTAAGCTCTTCCTTTACCTCATCAATCCCAGCGACATCATCGAAGGTAACCTTAACTTTCTCGGGATCTACCATTTTTGCTCTACTTTTCACAAAGGAGGTTACCTTGCTTCCACCCTGAATTTGCTGGAGGAGAAAAATCCACACCACGATGAGGAGAAGAGTGGGAAAGAGGGAGCTCAAAATTCGTGTCCACCAAGATGGTTCAACGGGTGGGCGAGCCTCGATTTCCACGCTTTGGTTTCGGAGAATACGAATGAGCTCAGGATCCTCAGGAGCGTATGTCGTAAAGCGAGTCCCATCGTACATCTGTCCGCTAATGCTTCGGTCGGTAATGACGACCCGGCGAACCGCGCCACGTTGCACCGCGTCGAGGAACTGACTATACGTTAGCACTTGAGGTGGCGCCTCTCTCTGCATGAGAGAAGTTGCCAAGGAAATAACGATGATAAGGAAAAGTAAGTAAAAACCAAGATTTCGATAGAATCTCCCACCAGGGATGTTATTCATCCGCGCTGACCCTTTCCTTCCCTCTCGATGATACGATAGTACTCGGGCTTGAGAACAAAAATGAATGGGTAATTCCGGTACCGCTCTGCATAGTCTAAACCATACCCAACTACAAAGCAATTAGGAATCTCAAACCCCAGATAGTCGATGCGCAAATCTCGCACTACTCTCCTTTCCGGTTTGCTCAAAAGTGCACAGATCCGAAGACTTGCTGGTCCTCTCGTTGAGAGAACCTCTTTAAGATGCCGCAGAGTTAAACCGGTATCCACGATATCTTCAACGATAAGGACATGGCGACCAGTTATGGGTTTGTCGAGATCCTTAAGAATTCGCACAATTCCACTCGTCTCACATTCATCCCCATAACTTGATATCGACATAAAATCAACGCTCAGGGGAAGATGAATATTCCTGACAAGGTCGGCCATAAAAATAAAAGCACCGCGGAGCACCCCGACCACTCGGAGTTCTGTACCCTGATAATCTTCGGTTATAGCCATTCCAAGCTCTCGAACCCTTTTTTGAATCTCTTCTTCGGTGATGAGTATCCTTTCAATGAAATCCTCCACCTTTTCACCCCTTACATTGCCGCACAACCACGTAGAGGATACGTCTGCTATTTTCCTGAACTCGCACCCGTTCGTCAAGGGCCAATCCAGGAATCCAGAGAATCCCTTTTTCATCACATAGAATAGGAAGCGCCCTTCTCCATTCCCGAGGAATCCCCCACTCTTCGAAAAGTTCCTTGAGTTTCCGATTCTTGCCTCCCCACACAATCCGATCCCCTTCGCGAAAATTCCGCAAGACAAAAGGAGGAGCACACTTTTCAAAATCAAGCCTCTCTTGCCAACAAAAACTGCGATCGTGAAAAGAAGGTTCAAAAGACACCTCAAGAGCAAGACCAAGGTCGGAAAGGACACAAACGCCAGGAACATCAAGAGAGAAGCTCCAAGAAGGCATTTCGACAAGAGGCAGGGGAGATGGCGAGGCCCAGAGATATCCTCCATAGACGAAAACTCGAACCTTTCCCGGAAGCGTAACTTCGCCCCTTCGATGTTCTGCAAGACGCAACACATCCATAATCTGCCTTCTTGTAACGTCCCAGAGCGTTCCGCGAGCTTCCTTAAGAAACCTCCGGACCGCTAAGGAACGCTTCTCAGGAGGGAGAAGGAAAAGACTGTCCAAGGGAATACCTGTAGCCCCACTCCATTTTGTAAAGGGAAGTTCAACGCTTTCCTCAGACGCTATGGAATCCTGAGCATTAAAAGAGAGCCGAACAAGGGCTTCCGAAACACGAGGGTTAATACTCTGAAGAAGAGGGAGAACCTCATGGCGAATCCGATTCCGCAAAAAGACAGGATTAAGATTCGAGCTGTCCTCAACAAAGGGGATCTTTTCGTCTTTGAGAAATCCTTGAACCTCAGAGCGCCAGACTCCAAGGAGCGGCCGAACATAGAGACCATCCTTCACTCTCATACCGCAGAGACCAGAAAGGCCTGTTCCCCGGATAATGTTCATGAGAACCGTTTCAGCCTGATCATCCAACGTATGTCCCAAAGCCACAGAGGAGGCATTGCAACGCGCGGCATATTCTTGGAAGAGCTCGTACCGTACCATACGGGCCACTTCTTCAAGAGAAAGTCCTGAAGATACCCAAAGAGAAGCAACGTCTCTTCGCTCAACAACAATGGGAAGACCATATTCTCGCGCCCATTGGGTACAGAAGACCTCATCACGATCCGATTCTTCTCCCCGTAGTCCGTGATTCAGGTGGAAAAGCACAAGCTCAATTTCAAGGAGAGGCTTAAGGCGGTACAACACTGCGGCAAGAGCGGTTGAATCTGGCCCTCCAGAGAAGGCGACGAGAACAACACTCCGGGGAGTAAAGAGGGAGTGCTCTTTAATGAACCTAAGCACCTTGCGCTCAAACGTATGCACTGCCCGACCCTTCGTAGCCTGGTGGCGGTGCAGGGATTCGAACCCCGGCGCTCCGGGTATGAGCCGGATGCTCTAACCAACTGAGCTACACCGCCACCCGTTTATCTATTATACTAAGGATACGCAAAAATACAATAACCCTGATTTTACCTCACACAGGGTACACACTCTGAAAAGAAAAAGGACTGGAGCGTGAGGCTCACATGAAGTGTACTCGATGCGGCCAAGAAGCTGTCGTAAAATTGAAGCGTCATAACGCTTCCTTCTGCAAGGAGTGCTTTGACGTCTTTTTCACACGGCAGGTGGAGGGAGCTATCCGACGGAAGCAGATGTTCACAAAAAGCGATCACGTCCTTATCGGGGTTTCGGGTGGAAAGGACAGTATGGCTTTATGGCATTACCTTCACAAAGCAGGATACAAGGTTACTGGGGTTCATGTGTTCCTTGGGATTGGAGAATACTCTGAGCGATCACGAAGCACTGTCGAGGATTTTGCTGGTTCACATAATCTCCCTCTAGAAATACTCAACATTGCTGACTTTATAGGCTGTTCCATTCCCGAAGCCACAAAAAGACTCAAGGAAAGAGCTCCGTGCTCCTTGTGTGGAAGCGTCAAGCGTTACATCCTAAACAAATTCGCCGCAGAACGGGGCTTTACGGTGTACGCCACGGGACACAACCTCGATGACGAGGCAGCGGTTCTTCTTGGTAACATCCTCCACTGGCATGTTGACTACCTTGCACACCAAGACCCTTATCTCCCAAGTCCTCACCCAAAAATGACCCGAAAGGTCAAACCATTCTACACTCTCACGGAAGAGGAAACCCTCCATTATGTTACATTGCATAATATTCCTTTTGTCCCTGAGCGGTGTCCCCTCTCAAGAAAGGCAAAAAGCCTCGATTACAAAGAGGCTTTGAACCTCCTTGAAGCAAAGTCTCCTGGAACAAAACACATGTTCTTTTTAGGATTCCTTGAAAAGGGCAAGCAGTACTTCATCAGGGAACATGCTCTACCAGCTCTTCGAGAATGTGAGCGGTGCGGGATGCCTACAACCCAAAATGTGTGCTCTTTTTGCCGAACCCTCGAGAAACTTAAAAATCGAGGAGGTAAGAGACCATGCGCATACTCACCGTAAACAGTGGGGGCTCATCGATCAAATACGAACTCTTTGTAGTGCATGAGAGCGAGGTATCACTCCTTAGGGGGAACGTGAAACGTCTCTACCGCCAAGATTCTCTCCTCGAGCAAAAATCGCAATATAGTATCCTCGAAAAAAGAATTCCGAACCTTGATCACGAAAAGGGCCTCCACGCTATGCTTGAGGCTTTGATCGAAAGTGGTTGCCTAAAAAGCCTCTCCGAGCTCGATGCTATAGGTATCAAGCTCATTAATGGAGGTAAAAAAATCCAAGAAACATGCCTTATAGACGAAGCAGTTTTGGAAGTGCTTCAAGATTTCTCTTTAGTGACTCCAGTACACAATCCTCCTGCGATTCGCGCCATTGACATTTTCCGCCGGACTGTTCCTCATATTCCCCTCGTGGGGGTTTTCGAGACAACGTTTCACACCTCTATCCCCTCTGCTCACCGGACTTTCGGCCTCCCCTGGTCGCTGAGCGTAGAGTACGGCCTGGAAAAGCTCGGTTTTCATGGAAACTCGTATCGGTATATAGCTGAGCGATTGAAGCATCTTACCCCTTTCCCCTCAAAGATTGTTGCCTGTCATCTTGGAAGCGGCTGTAGCGTCTGTGCCATAAAAGATGGCAAGTCCTTTGACATCTCAAGTAGTTTTACCCCCCAAAGTGGTGTCATCATGTCTACACGTCCTGGGGATTTTGATCCTCAGGTGCTCCTCTACCTCCAAGAAAAGGCGGGACTTTCTCCGAAAGAGCTCAGTAATCTCTTGGCAAAAGAATCAGGGCTTTTCGGTATATCCGGAATCAGCGGAGAGATGTGGGAAATTGAAAAGGCAGCACAAGAAGGAAACCAAAGGGCACAACTCACCATTGAAGTCTTTGTTTACCAGGTGAAAAAGTACATCGGAGGATTTGCTGCCCTTATGGGAGGCCTCGAAGCCCTTGTGTTCACTGGCGGTATCGGGGAAAATGATGCCTTTATCAGAGAGAAAATTTGCGATGGCTTACATTTCTTAGGTATCGTCATTGATCCAGAAAGCAATAAGGCTATGGTGAAGGGGAAAGAGGGCAAAATTAGCTGCGGGCCGTGCGAGGTTTGGGTAATCCCAACTTGGGAAGAACTTATGATAGCCAGAGAGGTAGCGAACTTCCTTCGAAAAGCAGGAAAAACGCAGGAAACCAAACGCGATTGAAACCATTATGCCCAACCATGTTAGACCGGTACTCCTTAGGCTCTGCGGTTTTTTCGACTTAGAGATTGAGCTTTTTGCGGTTTTCTCACGGCTTGCTCTGGACCAAATCCATGATCACCCATAGAAATCGCTAAGGACATTGAACAATAGCACCTCAGGAGTATTCCCTGTAGTGTGCTTCAAGGAGGCGTGGAATACTCACATACCGAGCAAAGAGCTCATCATAAACGGCGCGTTGGGGAGAGGGCTCAAAAACACGAGTCGTGCGAATGATATTCTCTTTAGCTTCTTGGAGGTTTTTCACATACCCTATGCCCACCATGGCAAAAAGTGCTGCTCCAAGAACTGTAGCCTCCTCACAAGATGTGACTACAACTGGAAGATTGACTACATCCGCTCGAATCTGGTTCCAGAGAGCGTTTTTCGAACCACCTCCCACAACTACAATTCGTTCTGGACGAAAACCAAAAGCTTCAAAGAGTGCATCCACGGCCTGTCTGAGCTGGAAAGAAAGCCCTTCGAAAACAGCCCTCGCAATCTGGGCGCGCTGAGTAGTAAGTCCCAGTCCAAGGATTGTCCCTCTTGTCCCATAGGGTTTGAGAGGTCCCGAGGGCATAAAAGAGGGAATGAAGAAAATGCCCTCTGCACCCGGGCTTACTGAAGACGCAGCCTCGATGATACGCTCGTAAACATCCTGTGCATCCTTACAATCGGCGAAGAAATTGCGACGCACCCACTCCACAACGCCACCTGCAATCATGAGCATTTGCGGGTTCCAAAATCCCTTCTCAGCATCAAGCTCTACAAGCATGCCTGTGGCAAAGGCTACCTCTGAATCTCGGAAGAAAGGTATTCGGAGAGCAGCAATCTCCCAAGTGCCAGAGCTAAGGACGAGTTCATTCTCTCTTGCAAGAGATCCAATAATAGCAAACTGGGTATCGTGCCCAGCAGAGGTTACTGGAGTGCGTACCGGAATACCTGTCGCTTCGCTTGCCCTTGCTGTAACCGTCCCGATAACCTCTCCGCTCTCCACCATTCGAGGAAAGAAGTCACCACGAAGACCAGCAAGGGACAGGAGACGATCAGACCACCTACGCTCCTGGATATCAAACATCATAGTGGTAGAAGCAATGGTGTAATCCATGGTCATTTCTCCAGTGAGTCGAAAATTCAAAAGTCCCGGCATCATGAGAAAACACTTTGCCTCGTCCAGCGCCTGAGGAGCATTCTCCCGAAGCCACAAAAGCTTAAGGAGCGTATTGAAAGGGATAACTTGGTAACCAGTAATGCGAAAGATCTCCCGGGCACTAACGGATTCAATAATTCGTTTCGTCCAGTTCTCAGTTCGAGAACACTGCCAAGAGATGACCGGATAGGTGAGACTACCGTCCTCCCTCACCGGGGCACCGTCAGCCCCAAAGGTCGTTACTGAAACTGCCCGAACTCCCCGACCGACTTCAGCCACGATTTTCCTTGTAGCCTGACAAACTTTTTCCCATATCTCCTCAAGATCCCAAATAAGATAATGCCCAAACTCTGCTTCACGTTTTGGGGCGTTTGGAAAAGAGACCAAGGAGAGGATACGACCTTGAGGATGCAAAGCCACCGCTCGAATGCTCGTCGCTCCACAATCAAGAACCATAAAGTACTCATTCTTCTCCAACTCTATCCCTCCTTAAACCTGGAAGCGTAGAAAAGCTCCGATATGCTGGGCTGCGAAAATCTTTGGATTCTTTGGTAATACGTACTTGACCTCCCCTCGCTGAAGAACGACTATCTCAAGGATCTCCCCAACAACATCATCCACTTCCTCTTGCTCTCCGCCACACAATTCACAACCTCCTTGTAGAAGAGTCATCGTCCCGCATGAACGACAAAGAAATCCTGCCTCCTTGTACCCTTCTTCCACCACAACCATCTGACAGGCTCCAAAGAGGGCCGCCCGAAGAACACGAGGAAGACCAACAACCGCAAGATCAGCATTCCCAACCATGGTAAGGAGTCGATCAAGGAGAGCGTTGTCTTCTTCCTCACGAACCATCTCCTCGAGTCGCCTGGCTGAGGAGAGGATCTCTATACGATCACTCTTCGGGTCAAGCTCTACCCTACCTTTAAACTTCCCCTGAAGGTATGAAGGAAGAATTCTTGTAAAAAGCACGTACTCTTCATCCCGGAGTCCCACAAAGAACACCTCAAAATGGCGTTTCCGAAAATGCTCAACAAGTGCATCAACAACATCCTGAAGATGCTGCAGTACTTTCTGCTCAATACTTCGGGCAATACGGCGTTCCTCGAGTCCATACCACCCACCTGATCGTACCCTCGAAGGAACATCAGAAGAGAGAGGCTCGTGTTCCCGTACTTCTCCCATATAGATTTCGAAAAATCGAGCTTCTCTCCGATCAGCAAGGACAAGCATAATCCTTGGATACTCTCCAAAGATTGCCTCAAGCGGGCGAGTGTAGGGTGAAGAACCATACACTACGGTAAACTTCCACGCTTGCGGAAGTTCATAAACTTCGAAGAAGTCATGCAGCATACTGGTAAAAAAGGCAAGACCCTTAACCTTTTCCCCAGGGGCATAGTGGATAAGATATCGAATAATCTCATGAGCCTCCCTTTCAAAATTTCCCAAAGTTACCGAAAAAGCTTCGAGACGACGAATAGCTTCTTTGTATTCCTCCCGACTGCGAAGAGGACAGTATACCGAAAGAACGTAATCTCCAGCAAAGTGTCTCGAAGAAAGCCTCTCAAGCTCTTCTCCTTCAACAAATCGACCCATGCCCCCCCCTCCTTTTCTTCTTCAGGATCTTCAGCTTTTCCTCAAAAGGAGGATAGACAATTCCCTCCTCAGTCACCAGAGCATGCACTAAAGAAGAGGGAGTCACATCAAACGCCGGATTCCGTACCGTAATCCCAGGAGGAGCAATGGGAACACCTCCAACAGTTGTAACCTCTTGAGCGTCACGCTCTTCTATGGGAATATCAGCGCCAGTCTGAGCCTCAGGATCCACCGTCGAGAGGGGGGCAGCAACGTAAAAAGGTATTCCATGGTGGTGGGCAAGAACGGCTACAGTGTACGTACCAATCTTATTCGCCACGTCTCCATTCATCGCAATACGATCCGCTCCCACAATGACTTTTGTGATATGTCCTTGGGACATGAGAAACCCAGCCATGTTATCACAGACAAGAGTCACTGGAATATTACTTTTGAGAAGCTCAAAAGCAGTAAGGCGAGCTCCCTGAAAGAGAGGACGGGTCTCATCCGCGTACACGGTGATCCTTTTACCTTCTTTATGCACCGCCCAGAGAATTGCTCCCAACGCCGTCCCCCATCCCCCGCAGGCCAAAGGTCCAGTGTTACAGTGGGTGAGAACACGATCACCGTCTTCAAAAAGCGTCGCACCAAAACAGGCGATGCGCTCAGAAGTCAAGGCATTTTCCGCATCTATCGCTTTTGCTTCAGCAACAAGGCGATCCACCACCTCTTCCCAATCCTCCGAAACATTCCGTACAGACCACACAATCCGCATGCGATCAAGAGCCCAGAAAAGATTTACCGCCGTGGGCCGAGTCGATCGTAGCTCATGATCCACCTGCTCAAGAAAGGAGAAAAAATCCTCACTTTTGAGACCCTCAAAGGCTCCAAGGCACAAACCATAGGCTGCCGCAACCCCAATAAGTGGAGCTCCTCGAATACGCAAGCGCTTAATCGCTTCTACGACATCTCGGTAATCTTCAGTCTCAACGTAAACCTCTTCCCGAGGAAGTCGCGTCTGATCAAGAAACCGTAAACTTCTCCCTTTCCATTCAAGTGCTCGGAGAAACATCGCTCTCTCCTTTCCCTATATCCCCTTTCCAAACAAGGTAACAAGTAGGACTATGCTTCCTGCAACAGCTACGCCTCCCAGAACAAACGGAAACACTTCCCAAACCTTAAAACCAACAAGGAAAGCAATAAGTGAGCCAGTCCATACTCCGGTGAAGGGCAAGGGAATACCGATAAAAATGAGGATACCCCACCTTCCATACTTTCTGTACGGAGCAAAACGCTCTCTTGCCTTTTCAGTGTACCATATCCAGAAACGGTGAAACCACTGCACGCGTTGAAGAAGAGAAGCAACAAGGGGGAAAAGAAACATAACGAGGAAAAAGGGGAGAAGGTTTCCCAAAAAAGCAATACCAAAAGTTACAAATACAGGGAATCGTTCCACGAAAACACCATATGGAAGTGCTCCTCGAATTTCGCTTACTGGGAGCACCGCAAGGAGTATCACCCGGAGGATACCCACAAGATTCACAGGACCATCCTCCGAACAAGTTCCCGAATAATCAGGGTGAGCTTTGGCTGCGCCTCATGAGCAGCCTGGACGACGTCTTCGAAGCTTAAAGGAGCAACCACCCCATCAATAGCAAGATCAGTAATGCAAGAAATACCAAAAACTCGCATTCCAGCATGCTTTGCCACAATGACTTCTGGGACGGTGGACATTCCCACAGCGTCAGCTCCAATCTTAATGAGGAAACGATACTCTGCAGGGGTTTCAAGACTTGGTCCAGGAAGAGCGACGTATACCCCCTGGTGCAGATAAATACCATGCTCAAGGCCTATTTGAAGAGCAAGTTCACGGAGTTCTCTATCGTACGCTTCAGACATGTCTGGGAAGCGAGGACCAAGTTCCGGGTCATTAGGTCCCCGAAGGGGGTTATCTCCAAGGAGGTTAATGTGGTCGGTAATAATCATGAGATCTCCTCGACGCATGTTCCTGTTAAGGCCCCCTGCCGCGTTACTCACAATGAGCACTTCTGCTCCAAGACCTTTCATAACTCGCACCGGGAACGTCACTTGCTGCAAAGTGTATCCTTCGTAGTAGTGGAATCGTCCTTGCATGACCACTACAGGCTTTCCTGAAAGGAAACCGAGAACAAGATTCCCACGGTGAGTCTCAACAGTAGAAACAGGAAAATGAGGGATTTCCTCATAGGGAATAACTCGATCAATTTCCACCTCATCCACGAGCTTTCCAAGACCTGTCCCTAAGATAATACCAATACGCGGAGCAAAACGAATTCTTTCCTGAACAAAACGAACACTCTCTTCAATGCATTTACGAAGTTCCATTCTTCTCACCTCCAGTCATTTCCTTGGAAAAGCCCTTTCGTAAGACTCACGCAAGAGCTTTCGGTTAACGTGGGTGTAAATCTGCGTCGTCGCGATGTCACTGTGACCAAGGAACTCCTGAACTATCCGGAGTTCCGCGCCTCCTTCGAGAAGATGCGTTGCGAAAGTATGCCGAAGCGTGTGAGGGGTGACATTCTTACGTATTCCTGCTCGAAGGGCACATCGTTTCACCATGCTCCACACACCTTGGCGGCTTAGGGGTTTTCCACTTGGGCCACTGACAAAAATATATCGACTTCTCCCCCCCTTGAGAAGGAGGTTTCTTGCTCCGTGAATGTATTCAAGAAGAGCATCCTTTGCCCTTTCTCCAAAAGGAACAACTCGTTCTTTAAAGCCCTTTCCCCAAAGCCTAAGCATTTGTTCTTCAAAGTCAACGTGTTGGAACTCAAGAAGCACAACTTCACTCACTCTGAGACCACTTGAGTACATGAGTTCAAGCATGGCTCGGTCACGAACACCAGAAGGTTTCGTTACGTCGCAAGACGCAAGAAGAGCTTCTACTTCTTCAACAGTCAAAACCTCAGGAAGACGCCTTCGAAGACGTGGAGTATCAAGAAGCTTTGCCAGATTCTCTCGGACCACTTTCTCCCGCACAAGGAAGCGAAAGAATGTGCGAAGCGCCGAGATGCGACGCGCAAGAGTCGCTGATTCAAGCCCAGCACAGGATTCCCACTTCATAAAATCCTCAAGCACATCTAAAGTGACTAAGCTGAGGTCTTTCACCCCACATTCCTTGAGAAAGCGGAGGAAACTTATCACGTCCTGGCGATAGGCAAGAACAGTGTTCTCTGCCACGCGCCGTTCCCAGAAGAGGAAGTGGAGAAATGCTTCGAGGTATTCTTCATTCTGAAGGTTGGACACGCTTCCTAAGCACTCCTTTCAGAGCGAGGGAAAAGAGGACAATCCCAAGACACGCAACCTGTCCAAGGGTGAAGATGCCCAAAACGGTAAACGGTTCATCTCGAAGGTATTCGATGCAGAACCTGGCAAACCCATAAAGTGCAAGGTAATCGAGAAAAAGCTCTCCTTGAAATCGTTTCGTCCTTTCAATCCGAAGAAGGATAAAGAGGATAAGGAGTGAGTATCCAATAGCGTACACCTGAGTAGGGTAACGGAACCCCCCCAGAGAAGGGAAACGTACACCAAGAGGAAAAAAAGGAAAGGGAGACACTCGACCATAACAACACCCGTTAAGGAAACAGCCAATGCGAGCGATAGCATATCCTAAGGCAAGAGGTGGGGCAAAGAGATCAAAAAAGACCGCAATTCGATACCGCTTCAGGTGAAGATATGGTACAGTTAACGCAATAGCCCCCAAAACCCCCCCATAAAAGGTCAAACCGCCTTCTCGGAAAGAAAGAATGTGCCAAGGGTGATGTCGGTAATAATCAAAGTGCAAGAATACGTAAGCGAACCGTGACCCCAAAATAGCCCCTATAATGCAAAGCGATGCTGCTTCTACGATGCTCTCAGGCGAAATACAGAGCCGCGAAGCTCTCCGGATGGCAAAGGCAATACCCACCAAGAAGGCAATCCCAAGGAAGACTCCGTATGAGTATACTGGAAAGCGGCCAAGAGAAAAGAGGATACGGTACATCAAAACACCACCTTTTCTTGGGAATCTATGACCTCAATCCAAATTGAACCTGGAGCAACCCTTGCTTCTCTCCCATCAGAGAGGTAAAATCGAGTCTTGTCCCGCATGTTTTTCTTCTCCCAAGTAATAGGAATCGCTTTCCCCTCGAGAAACAACCATCCCGAGCCCTTACCGACGAAACGAATTTCGACCCTTCCTTCCCCATCCTTGACCCTATGCTCGGCAATCTGGACAATAATTGTGCCACAGGAAAGTTGTGTCCGCGTTTCCCCATCCCGATGCGGTTCTCCATTAACAAATCGAAAATACGCTCGACGTTCTGGGTCATAAACGAACTGGACATGGTAATCCCTCGCGTATCGAATCTCAATCTGAGGAGCACTGCTCCCTTCTAAGGTCTCTCCCGGGGAGAGAAGGGCAAACGTTGCCGAACGCACTGGACGAGCAAGACCAAGACGCCGTGCTTCCTCAAGAAGGCCTGGAAAAAGCGCATAGAGATTATGCGGCGGCCGTCGATCTTGGGTCCGTTCAAAAGGACGAAAGTTTTTCTGCTCGTCGATATGATCCACCGCCAACTCTCGAATATACGCATAAGATTCTACGCTACCTCCGCTGTGAACAAGAACAGCATCGTTTTCGAAAGCTTTGAGAACGAAATACGGACGAGCACTCCTAATAGGCCCGACACGCCCATGCGTTTGAGGGTCGAACACGGCCAGAAGACGGGTAATGCCACCTTCAGTAAGCATTTCATAGATAACACGAGCTCGACTCAATCCGTACTGGGGTCGGGCTTGTGGTGTGTTCTCGATAGCAAAAGCAAAGGGCCTTCGCGTGAAAGGGGAACGGCGCTCAAAGAATCCCTCGGGAGGCGTCAATTCCCCTGTAGCCAACGTTTCCCCTACCATACCCTCACTGGTCATTAACCCTTCCTCCGCAAGACGTGCTAAGAGATTTGCTTCTCCCTTCTCCTCGAGGAAACCACGAACAGTTGTCTCCGCTTCAACTCCTTCCCATTGTGTCCGTTCCTCAACTTGAAGCTCCTCTCCTGGGATGAAGATTTTCTCGCCCGAAGGCGCGGCTTCCTCAAGGACACTCTCAGCCTTTGGAAGGTCAACAGGAGGTTTGGGAATACGAACTTGTTGTCGTTCCTGCTCGAACCGCGTAGCAAGCTCACTTTGCATCCTCGGTTGCAGAGGCTCTTCCGCCTTGAGCTCTTCAGGAGGCTGCAGCTCCGCACGTGCAATCTCCTGAGACACAGTACTTTGAGGAACTCCTTTTGCCGGGATTTCCACAAGCTCCACAACTACAGGTTTTTCTTCGCTTCTGGTCACCTTTATAGAAAGGAGCCACAAGGAAAAAACAGCAAGAAAGGCAATATTAATCGCAAGGGAAATCACAAGGGACATGGACCATAAGCGTTTCTCGTTTAAAATCACTCTACTCCTCCTCTCCTGGCTGCGTGGCAATGGCCATACGCTCTACCCCAGCCCGCTTCAGGAGGTCCATGAGCTTCACCACTTTCCCGTGGAGGACTTCTCGATCGGCCTCAATAACCACAGTCACTTG
>JANXBI010000057.1 GCA_025060675.1 Candidatus Caldatribacterium sp. | reverse complement strand
TTGTAGTACCCAAGGAGGAACAGTTCCCGCTCAAGTTCCGCGCAGGTACGCCGCAGGTCCTGCCAGGTTTCCGGCTGCCAGAGGAGGATAGCCCGTTGGTAAGAATCAAGGACGCTCCGGGTTCGCGATGGTTCTGGGCTGTAGGGCGGGCATGTGAGGCACTGACCAAAACCATCGCACCCATACTGGCACTTGAGGCGCACCCATTCTCCGGTGACCACCTCACGAGGGTCAACGATGGCAAAATCCTTAACCCTTCCTGCAAGGAGCTCTTCAAAGGCTTTCCTGTCCATGTTCCCTCCTTCGTTGCAAGAGGAAGCTCAAGAGGATGCCAAAAAGGCTTGCACTTCCTGAGACGAGGAAGCTCACCGTGTGCCCCCCGGTGATATCCCGGCTCAGGCCTCCAAGGAGTGGCCCAATCGTTCCTCCCACTCCCCAGGCGGTGAAGAGAATACCGTAGTTTGCCCCGAGGTGCTTAAGGCCGAAGAAATCGGCACACACCGCCGGGAACATGGCAAGCATCCCCCCGAAGGTGAAACCCACAAGGCTCTTCCCCACAAGGAGGAGCACAGGGTGCGTCAGTCGCTCGAAGGCGAAAAAGACGATGGTTTGGATGAGGAATGCAAGGCTTAAGGTTTTCCCCCGTCCCAGGCGGTCAGAGAGCGAACCCCAGCTCATCCTCCCAAGGAAGTTGGCCACCGCATACAAGGCCACAGGAACAAAACCGTACTCAAGACCGGCGATTTCTTCAGCGATGCGCGGCATCTGTCCGATGACGAGGAGCCCAGCGAAGGTCCCAAGGAGGAAGAGGACCCAAAGGAGAAGGAAGCTTCTGGTACGCACCATTTCTTGGGGGGTAAAGTCCCGTGTGGCATGGCTACCCATGAGCCTTTTCCCAAAAGGAAGGACAACGGGTGTCCAAGATGTGGGGGGATTGGCGATGAGAAAGGAGAGGGTGAAAATCACCCCAGCGAAGAGACAGCCAAAAACGAGAAAGGCGTGGGCAAGACCATACCGCTCGATGATGGCGTGCGAGAGGGGTGCGATGTACACTGGAGCGATACCGTAGCCACTGACGACAATACCAGAGATGAACCCCCGGTGTTGGGGATGGAACCATTTCACCGCCGCTGGGGTTGGTGCAGCGTACCCAAAACCCATGGCAAGGCCAAAGAGGATACCAAAGAAGATGGTTAGGCCAAGAACCGTGGGGGAGAGGGAAGCACCAAGGAATCCCACCCCAGCAAGGAGGGCCGAAAGCCAGAGGACGGTGCGAGGACCTTTGCGGTCCTGGAGCCTTCCGGCAGGAATCATGGAGAGGGCAAAGACAAGGGAAGCAAGCATGTACGGAATCTGTGTCTGCGTTGCGCTCCAACCGAAGTGCTTCACGAGGGCTGAGGCGATAACCCCCCAGGCGTAGAGGAAGCCAAGGGTGAGGTTCACGCCCAACCCCGCAAGGACGATAGTCCAGGGGTTTTGAATCATGAGCCCTTCCTCCCTTGGGTCATACGATTGAGGAGGACAACGATACCTATTCCCGCGCCGGCAAGGAGCGCATTAAGGGGGAAGAGCGAAAGGTAGCTGCCGGTGAGGTCACGGAGGATACCTGAGACGAGGGTACCAGCGATTGCTCCTGCGCCATAGGCGGTGAAGACCATTCCGTAGTTTTGCGCGTAGGTTTCTTGGCCAAAGAGGGCGTACGTTGTGACTGGGGCCATGGCAAGCCACGCCCCCAAGTTCATCCAGAGGATGGCAAAGGCAAGCGCATAGGTGATGGGATGAGGGGAGAGGAAAAAGCAGAGCGAGGCAAGGATGATTGAGCCATAAGAGAGGAGTGCGCCGGTTGCAAACCCCCGCCGGTCTGCAAGGTATCCAAAGAGTGGCCGCCCAACACCGTTGAAAATGGCAAAGAGCGAAACACTAAGGGCGGCAGACCGGTACGGAAGACCAACCACCTCTTGAGCCACAGGTCCAGTGATGCTTATCGTGGAGAGTCCAGCAAAGGTCCCAATGAAGAAGCTCGTCCACAAAGCCCAGAATTTCCCTTGTCGCAGAAGCGGGAGGGAAGACGAGGCTGCGGATTTAGCGCTTTTGGTGTGCGAGTCGGCAAAACGCAGGGACAGGGCAACGGGGAGGGTGACAGCCAGAAAGAGCAAACCAAGGACACGGAAGGCAAAAAGAGGGCCAGCGGCCTCCACGAGTCGACGGGCTAAGGGGGCGGTCACAAGGGGGGAGAGGCCAAAGCCAATCACCGTGCCCCCCAGAGCAAGTCCTGGGTTCTCTGGGAACCAGCTCACGGAAACGGCAAGGGGAACCCCGTAGGCAATACCCACCCCCATCCCACAGAGGACGCCGTAAAAGAGGATGAGGGTGAGGTAGGACCGGGAGAGGCCGGCACCAATCCACCCAAGACTTGTCATAATACTCCCCAAAGAGGCCACAAGCTTTGGAGGGAATCTCCCAAGGAGTTTGCCTCCAAGGGGCATGAAAAGCGCGTAGAAGAAGAGGGCCAACATGTACGGGAGCCCACTGAGGGTGGCCCCAAGTCGGAACACCTCTTCAAGGGGTTTTCGGAAGACGCTATAGGAGTACACCGTTCCAAGGCAGAGGAGCAACACAATACCAAGGACGACGTACTGGACGCGTTTCATCTCCTCCCCCTCCAGAACGCTTGCAGGTTGTGCTCCAAGCTCTTCCCTTGGAAAGCCTTTGCGAAAGCCGCTTCCCAAGATTCCTCCGACCCAATCGGGAAGACACGGCTTAAGGCACCAAGGAGGACGGAGTTCGTCACCCGGATGTCTCCAAGGGAGAGCGCAATGTCTGTTGCCTGCACGGCAAGGACCACGAACCCCTCGCTTTTGAGGATTTCGGGAACGTTCTTTGGGTACCGGGAAAGGTCAACTCCAGGGGGGCACATGACAAGGCGGTTGAGCACCACGGTTCCACCCCGCCTGAGGTACGAGATGTACCGTAAGGCTTCGAGTTCCTCAAAGGCCACCATAAAGTCAGCTTCTCCCCGGAAGAGGAGAGGCGAAAAGGTCTCTTCTCCGTACCGGAGGTGGGTCACAACACTCCCACCGCGTTGGGCCATGCCATGGACCTCCGATTGGCGTACCGAGAGACCCTCCTGGACCACAAGGTGGGCGATGACTTCACTCGCCTTGAGAATGCCCATGCCCCCGACACCAGCAAGCACCATGCTCCCTTTCATACTCGCTCCTCCTCAATGGCTTCGAAAGGACAAAGCGCTGCGCAAAGGCCACAGGCGTTGCACCGCTCGGGGACGATGGCCACCACTTTATCGTTCTTTGAAAGGGCCGGGCACCCCGCACTGACACAGATGAAACACCCTCGGCAGCGCTCTTCTCGGACACGGAAACGAACGGACACCCTCTTTGGTTTTTTGAGCTGGCAGGGGCCCTGAATGACGAAGAAGGCAGGTTGGGCAAGGTTTTTCGCCTGTTCCAAAGCTCCACGGATGGTTTTTGGGTTGTACGCATCAAGTACTGCGACCAAAGGAACGCCCACGGTTCGGGCAAGCTGCGCCAAATCCAGGCGGTGAGTCTCCTCTCCCATGAGGGTTCGCCCCGTTCCCGGATGGTCCTGTCCTCCGGTCATAGCCGTTGTGCCGTTGTCAAGGACAAGGACGACAATGGGGGTTTTGTTGTACACCACATCGATAAGGGGTGGAATGCCAGCGTGGATGAAGGTTGAATCCCCCAGGGTGGCGACGACGAAAAGCTCTGGGTGGGCGAGTTTGATGCCTTCAGCGACTGAGATGGACGCCCCCATGCAGAGGCAGGTATCCATGGCAGAGAGGGGAGGGAGCGTGGAGAGGGTGTAACATCCAATATCCCCACACACCACCGCCTTCATGTCTCGTAGGACCTTGAACACCCCCCGGTGGGGGCATCCTGCGCAGAGAATCGGCGGGCGGGGGATGAGGGACTTGCTCAGGTCGAGGAACTCCCGTTTCCTCTCAGGGAAGAGGCGCTCCAAAAGCACATCAGGGGTGATTTCCCCAATGCCTGGGAAGACCTCCCGTCCCTTCACCCGTATCCCCAGGGTTCGTATCTCGCGCTCCCAAATGGGGTCAAGCTCCTCAAGGACAAAGAGTTCTTCAACCTGCGAAGCGAAGGCGAGGATTTTCTCCTTCGGGAGGGGGAAGCTCACCCCAAGCTTGAGAACCGAAACCTCGGGGGCGATTTCTCGCAAGTACTCATAGAGCACCCCACCTGTGATGACACCTATGCGCCGATCCCTGAGTTCCACCCGGTTGAGAGGGGTTTCCTCCACCCAGGCTTCAAGCGTTTTCAGGCGTTCCTCAAGGACCTTTCGTCGCTCTCTGGCGAAAGCGGGAATCATGACGAACTTCTGAGGGCATTTGGTGTACGCCTTTGTGGGCACGCTCATCCTCGTGCCAAGGGGAACAAGACCACGGCTGTGGGACACTCGGGTTGTGGAGCGGACGAGGATTGGGGTATCGAATTGTTCTGAAAGGTCAAAGGCGAGCCGCACGAACTCCTTAGCCTCTGCGGGATTGGCCGGTTCAAGACAGGGGACTTTGGCGAAAAAGGCGTAGTTTCGCGTATCTTGCTCGTTCTGGGATGAGTGCATTCCCGGGTCGTCAGCAACAATCGCCACAAACCCAGCGTTCACCCCGGTGTAGTTCAAGGTCATGAGGGCATCACTTGCCACGTTGAGTCCCACGTGCTTCATGGTCGCTAAGGCCCTTTTCCCCCCGATGGCAGCCCCAGCGGCAACCTCAAACGCCACCTTTTCGTTGGGACACCAACGGGAGTGGACTTCCCGATAGGTGCTCAGGAACTCGAGGATTTCGGTGCTCGGCGTTCCAGGGTATCCGGCAGCAACTTCCACGCCGCCTTCGTATGCTCCTCGAGCGAAAGCTTCGTTGCCAAGCATAACTCTCCTGTCCAGAGGCGTCACTCCTTTGCGGGATATTTTCTTAGGATTGTACGGGTGGAGGAGGAAAAAGTCAAACATCTTCTCTGACGCTTGCTCCTCCTTTAGGAAGCCTCAGAGCGCAAGCATCCTTCATGGTATGCTCTCAAGGTCCTTGCAGGTTCGAGCAAAAGCTCCCGCTACCACAGTCAAGGTGACCGTATCGCTCTGTCCTGAGGCGTCGCAGGCAAGAACGGTGTGCGTTCCCTGGGGGATGGAGACAAAAAGCGGTATTTCGGGAGAGCTCTCCCCAACGTATTCCCCATTCAGGAACCAGAAAATCTTCCCCTTTCCTCCCTCCACCTTGAGAGGCAACCGGAGTAAGGGAGAGGGAGGGAAGAGGAAGTACTTGCGTCCAGGGATAGGGGAGGTGATGGCGAAGGGAACGGTTTTAGTTGCGGCAAGAGACGAGGGAGAGTGAGCGTTGCAGACGTTCAAGGGTGACACGTTGCGGATGAACGGCGCGCTCACCCGGTGTTCGCAGAAGGGTGAAGCTATCTGCCCAGAGATTGTACACACCTCCCGCCACTCTATGTCCTCAGGGCAGGTGTACCACACCCGTTTCCCCTCCATGAGGTACGCCATGGTGCGGAAAGCCACTGGTACGGCGAGACGAACGCCCACAAGTTCCTCGTGGGGGAGGCCTTTGGGGTCGCCAAACCATACAAGGACCGTGTAGTGGGGATTGTAGGCTACGGTCCAAGCGTCCCGAAGGCCATAGGAGGTCCCCGTCTTAAAGGCGCAGAGGGGAGGAGGGAGGAGCTTATCCGGAAGGGAGTTGAAACGGGAGGAATCAGCAAGGATTGTGGCCACCATGTAGGTGCTGCCCTTTGAGAAAATCCGCTTCCGCAGTGGGGTTTCACCAGGGAGCAGAGAGAGGGTGATTTCCTCTCCAAGGCGGGCCAGGGCTGTGTACGCCTGGGCAAGCTCAAAGGGTGTGACCTCGCACCCTCCAAGGACGAGGGAGTCTCCATAGAAGGTCTCATCGCGTGTTACATGGGAGAAGCCAAGGTGCCGGAAGAGGTTCAGGCAGTCCTCAAGTCCGATGGCCCGGGCAATCCGCACCGCGGGGACATTCAGCGACAGGGCCAGGGCAGTCCTGCAGGATACCGGCCCTCGAAAACCGAGGTCGAAGTTCCTCGGCACGTTTCCCCCAAGACCTAAGGGGGTGTCATCGACCATGCTTGAAGGGACAAACAGCCCCCGATCGAAAGCCCGAGCAAAGACAAAGGGCTTGAGGGCAGAACCTGGAGAACGGGGAGCCTGGAGGCAGTCAAGGTAAGCTTTCTTGGGGGTTCTCTTGAAGCGAGCGTTTCCCACGTAGGCAAGGACATGACCTGTGGCATTATCAACGACTAAACCGCAAGCGGTGATGCCCTCAGGGAGGAGGGTGACTGCCTCGCTGAGGACCCGCTCCAGGGTCTCTTGCACTGGAAAACGCAGGGTTGACCGTATCCGATGGGAGGTGGTGGTTTGGGAGAGGAAGGTTGCAGCATGGTAAGCGAGTTTCGGGAACCCTCGAGGAGTAGGGACTGGGGCACTTTCGGCAAGGGCATACTCTTCTTTCGTGAGGAGACCTTTTTTCCAGAGCCTTTGCAAGAGGGCGTTCCGGTGCTTGAGGAAACCTTTCGGGTTCTTCTCAGGGCGAAGCCGTTCGGGAGCGGGGAAAAGGCTCACCAAGGAAACCGCTTCAAGAAGGCTCAACTCTTTGGCGCTTTTGCCAAAGTAGTACCAGGAGGCAGCTTCCACACCCACGATGTTCCCCCCAAGGGGAACGCGGTTGAGGTACGACTCAAGGATGGCTTCTTTGGAGAGTTTCCTCTCAAGGCGGAGGGCAAAAAGGTACTCCCAGAGTTTTGTCCATAGACTTCTTGGCCTTGGGTACACGAGTCGCACAAGCTGCGTCGTGATGGTTGAGGCTCCAGAGACAACCCTCCGGGCACGGAGGTTCTGCACCAGGGCTCGTCCAAGGGCTATGAAATCCACCCCTCTGTGCCTGAAAAAGCGCTGGTCTTCGCTTTCCACAGCGATTCGAGGAAGCCAAGGACCCATGTCCTTGAGAGGTACGGGGATGGAAAAGGTATCCTGGGGGCTACGCAAAACGGTGAGGAGAATGCCATTCTGGTCGTAGAGGGCAAAGGAAGCCTCATACTGCAGGAAAGGCGCAACATCCAAAGGGGCAAAGAGGACGTACACCACGCCACAGGCAAAGCACCCCAGAATGGACAAGGAGAGGATGCGCATTCTCACCTTTGGAGACCTCCTTGCCACCATTGTACCGGAGTTTCCCTCTGGAGAGAAGCTTTTTTGGCGCTGGCCCAAACTTTAGAGTTTTCTAATGACAAAGCCAAAAGGTCAAAGACAACCTTTGCCGCTTCCAGTGGGTGTCAAGCGTAGAATGCCGGGGGAGATAGCACCCAGTGTGGTACGGTATAATGGAAGAGAACGCCTATGCGGTGCTACCTTCTTATGGCGGATGGAGAGGACGAGGAGCGCATTGCCCTGGCCCTCCGGCACAAGATGAAAGAACTTTACGGCAAGAGCAAAATTTACTTTCTCTCTTTCCAACGTCCGGGAACGTTTGCCGCTTTGGGCTTTGCGGAGGTTTCAAAAGAACGCCCTCAGGCAACGCACAAGCGATGGTTTGCCCTTTTGCGGGACCTCTGGAGGCGGCGAAGGTTTCGAGAGCGTCGGGTGTTCATCGGGCGCAATCTCTGGCTCCTTGCTCTTGTGGTTCTCTTTGGGGGGCGGAAGGTGACGGTTGTCCTGCCCCTTGGGGGACATCCTTTTGCCCCTTCCGCTTTCTGGATGTCGCTTTTGCGGCGCCTGGCGCGAGTTGTTTTTGCCGATGACGCCCTATTCGTACAGGAACTCCGGAATCGGAATATTCCAGCCTATTTCGTGGGGAATCTCCTGGCTGACCTTGTGGAGGTGAGTGGAGCACCCTTCCTCCATGGGAAGAAACCCATTTGCGCGCTCTTCCCCCGGAAAGACCATCTGCGGGAAGACTTGGGGTTTTTCCTAGAGCTTGCCGAGCAAGTCGCTATTTGTAACCTTTCTTTGTACTTCCTCTGCAACGTCCCAAGGGGTGTTTCCATTGAAGCGGTGCGGAGCATCGCTTTCGAGAAAGGCTGGGTTTTCCTGGAGAGCTTCGAGGGAGAGGTGATTGAGGGGTACCTCGTGCATCGGAAGGCCTACCTGAACCTCACGCGGTTTGCCTCTGAGGCGCTGTGTGAGGCGACGTATGTGGTGAGTGCGGATCGGCGAGTGCTCATTCAGGCTGTGGGCCTTGGGAAGACGGTTGTGCCGGTGCAAGTTGGGAAGGCGGCCGAAACGGCGGAACTCTTTTCCCACCCGGTTGCTCTCTTTGAGTATAATCAGGCGATGGGAGCTCAGTTTGGGAAAAGGGGAGCCATAGAACGTATCGCATCGTTCCTCCTTTTTGGGGTTGTGGAGGATCCAGCGTTCATCCATCGGTTGCGTTGAGAGAAGAGGTGAGCACCGTGTACGGTCTTTCTCCTTGGAATCTCGATGCGTATCTCCGTCAGTTCCTCCTTGAGGATATCGGACCCTTCGACCTCACAACGCAAGGCCTTGGGGAGCTGAAGGAGAAGGTTGTCCGTGCCCGAATCATAGCGAAAGAGCCGGGGGTTATGGCGGGTGGTCCTTTCGCGCTGCGGGTTTTCACCCTCCTTGATGCCACTGTGCAGGGGAGTATCCACGTTGCTGAGGGAGCTCGCTTCCTTGCGGGTACACCTCTTGTGAGCCTCTTTGGCAGGGCAGAGGCAATCCTCCAGGGGGAGCGGGTAGCGCTCAACCTCCTCTCCCGGCTCTGCGGTGTGGCCACGAAAACGCGAGAGCTCGTTGACCTTGTGGCGGATCTCCCTGTGCGCATCGCCGATACGCGGAAGACCACCCCGGGTCTGCGGTACTTCGAAAAGTACGCCGTCTGCTGCGGTGGGGGCGTCAACCACCGTATGGGGCTTTACGACTGTGTGCTCATTAAGGACAACCACCTTGCCCTCTGTGGGTCGGTCAAGGAAGCCATTGCACGGGTTCGAAGCCGCATTCCCTTCACGGTGAAGGTTGTGGTGGAATGCACAACCCTTGAGGCTGTCCATGAGGCCTGCGAAGCTCAGGCTGATGTGGTGCTCCTCGACAACATGACTCTTGAGGACATCCGCAATGCGGTGCGGATTGTGAAGAAACGGGCGCTTGTTGAGGCCTCAGGAGGCATCGGCCCCCACAACGTGCGTCTCGTTGCCGAGCAAGGGGTGGATATTATTTCCACCGGATACATGACCCACCATGCGACCGGGATTGACGTAAGCCTTGAGGTCCTTGGGCAATGACGTATGATGCCCTTATCATCGGTAACGGCATTGCGGGGAGTTCTCTAGCGCTTTTCCTCGCCAAGGAAGGGCAAAGGGTTTGCCTCATCACGAAGGGGACCTCCCTAGAAGAGACGAACACCGCCAAGGCGCAGGGGGGTATCGTGTTCCGGGGGGAAGAGGACAGTACCGACCTCCTTGTGCATGACATTCTTGAGGCTTCGGGACAGACCGCTTCCCCAAGGAGCGCCCGAATCCTCGCCCGCCTTGGTCCAGCGCTTGTGGCGCGATTCCTTGTGAAGGAGCTTCGCATCCCCTTTGAGCGGAAAGCCGACGGGACCTGGGACCTTTTCCAGGAGGGAGCTCACTCGAGGCGGCGTATCCTCCACGTGAAGGACTACACCGGGAGGGTCATCCAAAGGTACCTCAACGAGGCGGTACAGAAAGAAGAGAACATCACCCTCCGTACTGGGACTTTCGCCCTGGAGCTCATCACCTCCTTCCAGCACGCTCAAAAAGCCAGGGTCCGTTACGGAAGACCGGAGTGCCTGGGCGCTTACGTCCTCCAGGGGGAGAACATCTTCCCCATTTTTGCCCGTGCCACCATCCTTGCCACAGGAGGGTTGAACGCCCTCTTTCGCCACTCCTCCGGAGGTCCCTGGGCCACAGGGGATGGATTCGCCCTAAGCCTTAAAGCTCAAGTGCCCTTAGCCGATATGGAGCGCATTCAGTTCCATCCTACGCTCCTTTACGAACCTCAAAAGCCACACGCCCTCCTTCTCTCTGAAGCGCTCCGAGGGGAGGGGGCGGTCCTCTGCGATGAGCAAGGGAATCCCTTTCTTGAGCGCTTCCACCCTCTGGGGAGTCTTGCTCCGCGGGATGTGGTGGCCCAGGCCGTATTCGAGGTTATGAGGGAGCGAGGCCTGCCCCATGTGTTCCTTGACCTTCGTCCTCTGGGGGAGAGGCTTCGCCTTGGCTTCCCAGAGATTTTTGAGGAGCTCCTCCAAAGGGGCTTTGACCCCCTCAAGGAGCCTGTACCGGTGGTTCCTGGAGCCCATTTTGCCTGTGGTGGGGTGCTCACCGACACCTGGGGCAGGACGAGTTTGGCCCGCCTCTACGCCGTGGGGGAAGTGGCCTGTAGCGGGGTGCATGGGGCGAATCGTCTGGCATCAACAAGCCTCCTTGAGGGACTCACCTTTGCCTTTCGGGCCGCCCAGGCAATCGTGCGGCACGAAGCACCCCTTGCCCCTCCATCGATTGTCCCCTATCCGTATCGTGTCAGGGGCACAGAGGACCTTGCGCGCTATATGGCGCTTCGGCAGGCTATCCAGGAGGTCATGTGGGAGGAAGTTGGTCTCAAGAGAAGAGAAAAGGGCCTCCAGAGAGCACATGCCATCCTTTTGGAGCTCAAAAAGGAAATCCTTGACCTTCGCTACTCCCTCGGGGTGACACCACCCCTTGAAGAGCTCGCCAACATGGTGGATACGGGGATTGCGGTCGTTGTGGCAGCGCTTAGGAGTTCCTGTTGAGCGCCCGTTTCCCCAGCCGGCTCACAAGGCGAACAATCTTGAGTTTCCGCAGGCCATTTTTCGTGTGCAGGGCAAAGTAGAACCCAAAAGACGGCTTTTCCTCAAGGAGGATTTCGCAAAGCGCCTGGGCGAGGCGGTCTGGGTCGTGGCGCGTGGGGTGCTCTGCAGAAAGGAGCGGCGCTTCAAGCACCTTTCCAGGGAAGTCCCACTCGTTCCCTTCGGCAAGGACTGGAACGATGCCAGAGCGTTTGAGTTCCTCAAGGACCTGCGGATGAGGTTTTTCACCGTTGACGAGGACGTAGTTCACTCGTTCCCTTGGCAAGAACTGGAACACAGCCTCGAGATGGTCAGCAAAGGTGTACCCATCGGTCTCTCCAGGTTGGGTTGTCACGTTGCACACGAACACAAGGGGTGCAGAGGAACGCAGGATGGCCTGTCGGACGTCCTCCACGGCGAGGTTGCAGAGCACGCTCGTGTAGAGGCTTCCTGGACCAAGGACGATGAGGTCTGCCTCTTCAATGGCCTTCAGTACCTCAGGGGTTGTGGGGACATCGGGTGGGTCAAGGAAGATGCGTTTGATTCTCTTCCCGCAGCAGCCAACGTTTGATTCCCCCACGACGATGGACCCATCAGCGCACTGCGCCTTGAGGACCACGTTCGCTAAGGTGGTGGGGAGCACGCGACCTCGGACGGCGAGAACCTTGCTCGATTCGAGGATAGCCCGCTGGAAATCCCCGGTCACCTGGGTGAGGGCGGCGATGAAAAGGTTCCCGAAGTTGTGTCCTTTGAGGTCATTCTCCTCGCTGAATCGGTACTGGAAGAGATCCCGCATGAGGGGTTCGGCATCCGCCAGGGCGATGAGGCAGTTGCGAATGTCCCCTGGGGGGAGAACCCCCATGTCCCGCCGGAGTTTCCCGGAACTCCCTCCGTCGTCGAAAACGGTAACGATAGCGGTGATGTTGGCGGTGTACTCCTTCAGGCCGTGGAGAAGGGTGTGGAGGCCATGACCCCCACCGATAGCCACAACATGCGGACCACGGGCAAGCTGTCGGCTCCGGAAGATGACCTCGGCGACGTCTCGCTCCCGCTCAGGGACAAGCGCTCCGATGATGGAGCGGTTCATCTTCTGCAGGCCCCAGACGATGAGCACCGCTCCACCGACAATCCAGGCAAAACCAAAGACGACCGCAAGAGAGTAATGGCCGAAAAAGGAGAACACGAAGCGGCGCCAGAGGTTGTAGAAGCCCCGGAACGTGGGAACGGAGAGAATAAGGCTCATGCCCAGGGAGATGAGAATCATCCCACAAACGGCAATCATGAGCCATCGCTTCACCCGCATCCCCGGATACAGCCAGCGAACGAACCGGCGAAAAGCCTCTTCTCTCATACTCCTTTCCCTCCCTGCGAATTCCCCTCTATTGTACCGCATTTTTGCCTCTTTGTCCTCCAAGGTATAATGGGAAGGGTGGAAGCCGTGAACCTCTACGCAAGTCTTTTGACCTTTGACCGGCTGTACCGGCGGGGCATCTGGAAGAGGATACTTGGCAAACTCAAGCACCATCGGGAGCGCCTTTTCCCCCTCGCTTCCCTAGAGGGTCTTGTGGGGAAAGAGGCGGTGTATAGGGGTGTGCAGGCAGTACCTATTAGCCGCATCGTGGGGACGGAGAATCGCTTTGCCGATTTCGACCGCGAATTCCTCCCCCTGACCCGCCGGGATCGGTACCGCTGGGCACGGATTCACGCCCTCTATAGCGAAGGAACCCCCCTTCCCCCTGTTACCCTCATCAAAATCGGGGACTTCTACTTCGTCCGGGATGGGCACCACCGTATATCCGTGGCCAAGGCAGAAGGTGCTCTCTACATCGATGCTGAGGTCATCGAGGTCCCTCTCCCAGAAGGTCTTTCGGGAGGTTCGCCTGAAGAAGTGTTCCATCGCCTTGAAGAGCGCATCTTCCGGGAGAGAACGGGGCTCCCTCTTCAGGTGACTGTCCTTGGAGGGTATCTTGAGCTCCTCCGTCGTATCCAGTGCTTCCAGTGCTCTTCGTGTGCCCAAAAGCCTGGAGTGTCCTGCCTCCCCTGGGAGGAGGCGGTGCAGGGCTGGTACACCCACTGCTACAGAGGAGTAGCGCAGGTGATTGAGGAGAGTGGTCTTTTGAAGAGGTTTCCCAACCGCACAGTGGCTGATCTCTACCTCTGGGTTCTCGAAAACCTTGGGGTGCTCAAGAAGGCGGCTTGTTTCGTTCCCTCCTTGCTCCCATCCCTCAGGAAGAAACCCTCGTTCTTTTTGGGGAAGCACGGTTTGTAAGGATTCCCTCGCTGTGGTTACGGGTTTCCTTAGGCACAGGACCCACTTT
>JANXBI010000043.1 GCA_025060675.1 Candidatus Caldatribacterium sp. | reverse complement strand
TGGGGATGATGATGAGGAGGAGGTTGGGGCGAGGGCGGGGGTGTTTGGTTTGTTTGCGTGGGACTTTGATAAATTGGGATTGAGACGAATTCATATTCTTCCTCCAACTCTTTGATTTCGTCAACGATTTTTTGGGCGATGAAGAGGTCGTTGATGGGCTGAGCGGCGGAGTCGAAGTAGGGGAAGAAGGCGGTGGGGTTGCGCCAGACGAATGTGGAACGTGAGAATTTCTTCTCGCGGTAGTCGGAGTAAGCGAGTTGGGCTTTGTAAATCCAAAACGGAATGGCGATAATGGCTTGGAGGTTGAGGAAGCGGTAGATGGTAACCTGGGCGAGGTCTTTGAAGACGGGCTTGATGGATGGGAGCAAGACGATGACGTTTTTCTTGCGCAAGAAAGTCATAAGCGCATCGACTGTTTTGTATTCTGCTCTGTAGCGTGAGTAGAAGTTGCCTGCCTCGTCGATGACGAGCACGCAGTCTTCGATGCGGTCGGGAGTGGCAAGGAGGTAGTGGTCGAAAGCGGCATAAGTGGTGTTGGATTTGGGGTGGAAGATGGGGATGTTGGAGATGATTTTGGAGACGAAGTTGTCTTCGACAAGCTTGATTGCGATAGCGACTGCGAGTGCTGTTTTGCCAGTTCCGAACCCGCCGCGCAGCCAGACCAACCTGTAGTTTTTTATCCATTGTTCCACATCCCAGAACCCAAACGCTCGCAGGGAGGGAGGGGGATATGCGGGCCACATGTTACCTCCTTTCATGAAAAGAGGCTGAGGATAAAATTCGCGATGTAGTAGATTGCAAGCGAAGCAAAGAAAAGCAGCAGCAAGAAGAATAAGGGATGCGCAATAACAGGAATAGTAATGACAATCTCGCTCATGTTGCCCCCCAGACGCGATTAAGAATTATGAGTGCGATTGATGCTGCAATTGCGATTGCGATTATGTTATCGATATCGATGTTGAGAAAGCGGAGAGAGAGTTCGTATTGTTCGAAACAAATTGTGACGCGTGGTAACGGAATGTCGACGTGCCAGCCCAAAAAGGGAACGTCGAATGATTGATAAAAACCCGGGAAGATGGTTAAGCACACGGTTTCCCTGAACTTGTATTCAAATTCCCAGGCAGGCGTTGTGGTGGGGATGGTGATGGGTTGGAAAGCGAGAATATCAGTAAAAGGGGTATGATAGATGATTGTGATTGTGGGTTGTGCTGTAATGAAAATCGGGTTTGTGCATGTAACATTCAAGAACGTGAAGTCAAAGCGCAAAATTTCGCATGCGCGATTGTCGTCGCAACCTCCTGTGCCGATTGCGGTCAAAGTACTTCTCCAGGGTGAAAGTTGAGGAATTGTGCGGACTGCGGCGCATGAAGCGTACTGCTTCTTCGGTTCGGGAGGGCTGTGGCAGATGTTTTCTGTGTCCCACAGGATGCCCGCCTGGGTCCAAGAGTCCCCCCAGTACCGCACCATCACGTGGACTGTGGTGGTAGTGGAAGTGAGAGGGACAAGCTGGCTGAAGGCGGACAATGCTGCGTAGTGCGCAGCTGAGGTGCCGTAGAGGACATCGTCGTTGCAAACCCATATTGGGTGGGTGCACCAGTCCTCGGGGATGGTTCCTGGAATTCGAAGCTCGCCGCAGCGGGCGTAGGGGACAGGTGTGTTGTTGAGGTAGATGTAGTAAGCCGGGGCATCGCGGCTCAAATGAAGCCTAACGGGGCACTTGGGTTGGCCAGGGGGGCAATGGAGAAGAGAGACCCAGACCGTGCCGGAGCGGAGGTAGAGAGTGATGTTGGTTGCAGGCGGTTTGATTTCGTGCAGTCCCAAAGGAGGTGTTATGAAAGCAGGGGCGGTGAAGGGGGCAGTGATGTACAAGTAATTGCCGAGTCCGTCCCAATACAAGCGAGCGAACCCGGTCACGTGTGCGAAGGAGGGGTCGAGAGGGTGGGTGATGGAAAAGAGTGTAGGATATTGTCGGAGGTCAACGAATGCGTGTCC
>JANXBI010000029.1 GCA_025060675.1 Candidatus Caldatribacterium sp. | reverse complement strand
AACTCCAAGGAGGTTTGCCGCAAGCTTAGACGTCTGAGGATGTGCTTCGTTGAGCCATTATGACAGAAGTGGTATACCAAACTCTGCAAAAATGCCCAAAAAGGGGGGAGGTTTGCCGCAAGGTTAGATGTCTAAGGATACGCATCATTGAGCCATTATGACAAAAATGGTATACCACGCGTCACACAAGGAAGAGAGGTGTGTTTTCTTCCGAAAAAGTAGAGTGAAGTGATTCAGGATTTGCGTTTCAACACTAAGAGAGTACTAAAATCCAGGTTTTCTCTGAAGCATGGTTTCTTTTTTCCTGGACGAAAGGTGTCAAACCTTGGGAGTCGAAGGAAAGACAAGGAGAAGGAACCATTCTTCTGGTTCACTTTTTAGATTTTCGCGTACGGTTCTGTGTTAAGTTTTCGTCTAAGCTCCTGGAAAAGTGTTTCTATCCTTGTTGCCCTGAGAGACTACTCCTCTGGGCTGTGTGGAGTGTTGTGATATGCGTTCTCTGAAGGCCACTCAAATGTGCTATTTCCAAGCAGTGCTTGCCTGTAACCCTTGGAGATAAAAGGGGTTTTTCGAAGTTTTCCTTATGGAAAAATCCGGGTCTACCGTCAGCCCTGTTGTACTACCCGCCTTAGAGGAGTGGGAAGTTGTCTCCGTTTTTCTATAAGGCTCCTTTTTGTTAGCATTAGGCTTTCCAACGACCAGCTCAGACCAATAGGAGATAAGTTTCGTAGGACATTTTCCAAAGAGCTCCGCTCTGTGCGCAGAGAAGGAGCAACGTGAGTGAGGGAGTTAGGAGTTTGACCATTGACCGGAGAAAGCTCTCCATATGCCCAGGTGCCTTCGGTGAATGGTTCATCTGGGGTAGAGAATCCAGCTGGGGGCAGTTTTCTCTAAGTTGTGTGCTACTAGCCTGCGTTATCGCGTGTGCTGTAGTGCTTATGAGGACCCTCTCGCCATAGGAGAAAAATTGTGTCACCAGTAACTTAATCGTCGCAGGTAGGATTCTGATGTCTTCGGGAGAGAACTCTGAGATGGCGGGCTGTCATCTGCTGCTTGCAACTGGTTTTTGCAGTCGTTCAAGGCAATTTCTAGATACGGTATTCCACTGATGCCAAAAGCGCCATACTTGGTAAGTACTTTACTTCGAATCGCCTTGCATGTCACGGTTGGTGAAGAATTCGTGTCACTCTTCCGCTCAAGTAAGCTGTGAACGATGGGAGAAGCGCATCGAGTATCCAATTCCATTCCGAACGGTGAAACCCTTAAGCCTTGCTCGGTGCTTTTCTCTGCTCTTAGAAGTGACAACGCTTCCTCTTCCTCCCTTACCGGTGATGGTTGGGGCAATTGCTGAGGAATTAGCGGGATTTTTGCTTCAGAGCACAATATTCTTCACCCTGAAATCAGTGTTTTCGCGGTACGTGCCAGGTGAGGCTACAATGGTGTCACCATTCTGCTTGTTGATAGCCTCCTGAATGGCGACTAGCACGTGTTTTGGGTGGTATGCTGGGTGGGCAGGTTCGGTGTCGGGCTTGGATTCCTGTGGGGATGGGACCGGTAGGTGGGTTTTTAAACGTAGCGCCTTCGTAAGGGTTGTCAAAGTAGAGAAAACCGAGGTTTTACTCAAGATTCAGGAGACGGAGGTCTTTCAAAAAATTTTTTTCTCCCCCTTGACAGAGGAAAGGAGGCTATTGTATCATAAAATCGCCATGGGTTCCGAGGAATCGGAAGGTGGCGGGTAGCTTGAGCACCTCCCCAAATGAGGAGGTGTAAAGCGAGCCTGGAGGAAGGTGCAATGCCTTCTGGTACACCAGATGGTTCGTTGGAACCCATGGTTCTTTTTTTGACCCCTCTTTGAGGGATTCCTTCCTTCGTCTGCTTTTCTTGCTGTGCTTTTGCCTTGCTCAATCAACTACGACCTCCGAGGAAATGGAAAAGCAGTATGATGTCAGAAAGAAGCTTTTCGCCTTTTTGTGGTTCTGCTATAGTCCTGTAAAACATTCGAAGATTCTCTGGGGAATATGGTACTTGGGAAGGTAGAAGAGATCGTGCTCGGCATGGAACCACAAGATTTCCTTAGGAGCGTGGATTGCTCTATAGAGTTCGAGAGCGCATTCACCAGGTACAATAGTATCCTGGGTAGCATTAAAGAGAAAGGTAGGAGTACGGATAATTTTCCTTGCAGCATATAGAGGGTCCAAGTCCTTCCAGCTTGTAGCGACCTCTCGAATAGGTATTCCCTGCTTGCGAAGGGCATAACGGATGTTCACGATGGAGTCCAGCATGCTTTCTGTAAGGAGAATTTCGATGTTCCCCCCACCAACGACCAAGGCAATTCCTTTGAACTTTCCATAGAGGGCAGAGACAACAGCGCCTACAAGTGCTCCAAGACTTACGCCAAGGAAGAAGATTTCCCCACGGCGAATGTCTTCGTATCTTTCGAGAAACTGGAGTGCGCACAAGGCGTCTTCGAAGGTCTGGAGGAAAGCCTTGTAATCTGCTTCAAGGTCTGTGGAAAGGATATCCTGACCGTCAACCCTTCGCTCTCCATGGTACTCCATGTCGATGGCCAAGACAGCAAAGTTCTTTCGGGCTGCTTCAGAAGCGAAAAAGACAATATTCTCCTTTGATCCCCGATAGTGGTGCAGGAAAAAAAGGGCAGGGTATGGGGGTGAGGTTCGAGGAAGGAGAAACAGTGCAGGGAGATGAGGTTTGAGGAGGATGTGGAAAATGGTGTATTCTTTTCGTTCTCTGAAGAGTGTGGCGTTGTCCACTGGTTTGCACTCCTTCCCTGAGAGGATACCACAAAAGAGCAATAGTGGCGAATCTTCCCAGGATATGGTAAGATAAGAGCACCAGGATGGAGAAGGAGAGGGACACAGAAAGCAGTGTCTGAGAGTGAGGATTCGGACGAGCGGTTTTCTTGCCCCCTGTATTGTGGGATTCTCTTAAGGAATGCCTCTTTTTTGCCCTCATTGCCTCGGAGGATGATGTAAGTGGAGTATCTGGGAACAATCCTTCTCATTTTCCTCCTTGTTGGTATTAATGCCTTTTTTGCCGCTTCCGAGATCGCCCTCATTTCAACCCGGAGGAGCCACCTCCATCTTACGAAAGGAAAAGCCTCGGAAAAGCAGTTTGAAGCCTTACGCCGCCTCTTAGAGAGCCCAAGCGAATTTTTGGCAACCATTCAAATTGGAGTTACCATGGCAGGGTTCTTCGCGAGTGCTACAGGCGCTATTTCTCTGGCGCGGAACCTTGGAAGACGCCTTGAGGGCAGTGGTTTCCCAATTTTGGCTGTCTTCGGAGAGGAGATTGCGGTTATTCTTGTCACAGTTCTCATCTCCTTTGTTACTCTGGTCCTTGGGGAGCTTGTTCCAAAACGAATCGCTATGGCTCATCCGGAACGTCTTGCCCTTCTTTCTTCTCGGCTTATCCTCTTCCTTTCTCGGGTTTTGCGTCCTGTGGTGGTAGCTCTTTCGGCTTCTACGGACTTTGTTTCTCGTCTCTTTGGGGTCACCCAGGAAGTAGCGAGTTCTCTCACCGATGAGGAACTCAAGCTCTTTATTAGTGAGCAACGAACGCTTCCTCTTGAAGAACGACGTCTTCTGAGTGAGGTCTTTGAGTTTGGGGATACCTTAGCCTACGAGGTCATGACTCCCCGAACAGATATGGTGTGTATTGAGGAGAACGCAACTCTTGGAGAAGCCCTTGAACTTTCCTTAAAGAGTCATTTCTCTCGACTCCCGGTGTATCGCGAAGATATCGACAACATCATTGGGTTTGTCCACATCAAGGACATCCTCCCTGCTCTTCGAGAGGGGAATCTGGATCGCCCAGTACGAGACATTATCCGTCCGATTCACGTCGTTCCAACCACGAAAAAGGTTGTGGAACTCCTTCGAGAACTTCAGCAACGACGTATCCACATGGCTATCGTTCTTGATGAATATGGAGGGACAGCTGGGCTTGTAACCATTGAGGATCTTCTTGAGGAACTGGTAGGAGAAATCCGTGATGAGCACGACAGAGAAGCTCCTCCCTACCGAAAGCTGAGTGATCACGAATACCTTGTGGATGCCTCTCTTCCTATAGAAACAGTGAATGAGTTCCTCGGTGTTGCTATTCCTGAGAGTGAGGAGTCTGAAACCCTCGGAGGTTTGGTCATGGAGCTTTTGGGTAAGGTTCCTGAGGAAGGAGAAACGGTGCATGTTGATGGGTATGCAATCCGAGTCGAACGCATGCGCGGGAGGAGAATTGCTACCGTACGCCTCACGGTTATCGGGAGGGGAGAAGGGGAAAATGGGAAAGCTCATTATAGCCCATGACCTTGGGACTACGGGAAACAAAGCAACGCTCTTTGACCCAGAAGGGAAGATTCTTGCAAGCAGCTTTTTTGGGTACGAGACCTTTTACCCTGATGCTCTCTCTGTTGAGCAGGACCCTGAGGACTACTGGAAGGCGGTGGTCGCTTCAACACAGGAGCTCCTCTTTAAGGCACAAGTAAGGAAAGAGGATATCGGCGTGGTCTCCTTCTCGGGGCAGATGATGGGAGCGCTCCCTGTGGATGAGAGAGGTTATCCCTTGGCTCGAATCATCATCTGGGCCGATCGACGGGGGATAAAGGAGGTTGAGTGGGTTCGCGAGAGGATTTCCGATGAAGAAATATACCGAATTACTGGGCACCGATTAAGTCCTAACTATTCCCTTGCTAAGATTTTGTGGTTTCGGAACAACAAGCCCGAGGTGTATAGAAAGGCCCACAAATTCCTGCTTGCCAAGGATTTTGTGGTTTTCCGGCTTACGGAACGATGGGCTACCGACTTTTCTGATGCCTCGGGTACTAACCTCTTTGACATCGTTAGAGAACGCTGGTCTTCGGAGATTATCGAAGCCACCGGGCTTGATGAGGAGAAGCTCCCTCCCGTTTTCCCTTCTTTTGCCGTAGTTGGGGAAATCACAAGGAAGGCTGCTGCGGAGGTAGGGCTTTTGCCTGGGACGCCTGTGGTCATTGGGGGAGGAGATGGGGCCTGCGCTGCCTGTGGTGCGGGGGTTGTGCGGGAAGGGCAGGCCTATAACTACCTTGGCTCTTCCTCCTGGATTGCTTTGGCTTCGTCAAGACCCTTCTATGATCCGAGAATGCGTACCTTTACCTTCCACCATCTTGCGCCTGGGCTTTTCATGCCTACTGGGACGATGCAGGCTGCTGGGGGGTCGTACCAATGGTGTCGGGATGCTCTGTGTGGGGAGGAAATGAGAACTGCCCAAGCTCTTGGAATAAGCCCGTACCTCCTTATGGACCTTGAGGCCGAACGGGTTCCCCCAGGAAGCGAAAGCCTTCTTTTTCTTCCCTATCTCATGGGTGAACGAGCTCCTTGGTGGGATCCCCACGCTCGGGGGGTCTTCATAGGGCTTACGCCAAGACACAGAAAAGGTCATATGATTCGGGCAGTTCTTGAGGGTGTGAGTTTAAATCTTCGGATTATTCTTGACGCTTTTCGGGAACAAGGAATACGGATTGAGAACGTACGCCTTATTGGTGGTGGGGCCAAAGGAGACTTTTGGGCGAGAATGCTTGCAAGTGTCTTTGGTGTGGAGGTTTTACGCCCTGCATATCTTGAGGAAGCAACATCTCTTGGAGCAGCGATATGTGGTGGGGTAGGGATAGGACTCTACCGAGGGATTGAAGTGGCCGAGGAACTTGTGGAGATACGAGACCGCTTTGTTCCCGAAGAAAGGGAAAAGAGGATCTATGACCAACTTTATCCGATTTTTGTGAAAAGTTATACTGCGCTACGTGAAGTATTTGAAAGGCTCAACTCTGTTCCTCAACCCACTCAGTGATAGTCTTGGGGATTTGGATCTGTTCCTGGGGTGAAGGTGTAGGAGTAGTTTGAGGGTTGTTACTACCGAAGAACTCGACAAAGCAGTCGACAATTTCCTGGGATGGAACTTGGAATGTCACCGATGTGCCACCATCAGCGTAGAACGTCTTTGCGATGATAACCCCTTTCACCTTTCCGCTTCCTTGGAGTTTTACCCCTGCATTGGGGGCGTAAACCGCGCGAACGTAAGCACTGGAGTCACCATCGATGGTGACTTGGTTGCCACCAGTAAGAATGTTGCCGATAACCTTGCCACTGTTGCTGATGGTAATGTTTGCCGATTCGGCATAGATGTTCCCCGCAAAACGGACATCATTCGGAAGGTTGAGATTGGAACCTTTGAAGTACAGGAAGATCTTTGAGGCATCTTTCGGGTTATTGTTATTATCGACGTTCACCCCACCGCCGTTTTCAAGGGTGATTTTTTCGTCGACGTAAAGAATGAGTTTCCCGTTTCCGTTAAGGATAATCTTGCCGCTACCTGTTACACTAAGTTCTTTAACCCGTAGAATTCTCTTGTCATTCTTATCATTACCCACGTTGATGATAAGCGTGCTTTTGACCTCCAGCTTGTTGTACTGACCATCCTCAGTGATGTAGTACGGTGGAGATGGCCACCAACCTGCGGTGAAGTTTCCTTTATTTGTCAGGGTAGGGAACGTTGGAAAAGGAGGAAGTTGGTATGTTCTGGTGTTATCAAGAACCCCAGAGCCTCCTTGAATAAAGTACTGCAGGCTCTGCCAACTTGGATGCTGGATAGCGCCTTCATTACCAGAAGGACCAACGTAAGCAGTGCCGAAAATCCTTGGATTCCCATTTAAAACGATGCTTCCAGGACGTCCGTTTATGCCCACATTCCCGTAGATCTGAGCGCTCCCCCCCAAGGTAACTGATTGACTTGCAAAGACGGCCATATCAAGCGGTGGAATTGGCAAGGGTGAAGCAGTAGGCGTAGGTTGGGGTGAGGCAGTTGGCGTATCCCCCGATGGGGGGGCGCACAGCACAGTAACATGGAGCCTAACCTCTTTCCCTCCTACTCGTCCTATTGATGTAATGGTTACACTGTTGCCCTCACCAGGGTTTACGCGGTATTGGTAAGTCCCTATGGGAGAGAGGGATGGAAAGGGGAGCGAGGTTGGGCTGATTGTGGTACACCCGCTTTCTTTTAGTCTTCGCAGTGCCTCTTCAATTCCAGCTTCGGCAAGGTAGTATGCTTGATTCCTCTGACCTATTGACGCGGCACGCTTTTGTCCGCCTATGAAGAGATTCAGACCGGCTCCCAGGAAAGCGACAAACAACGTAGTCATTATGAGAAAAGTCAGAAACGTTGAGCCTCTGGTAGCATCTTTTTTCTTCCACATATCAATTTCCCCTCCTAAGGTGATGAGGAAGGCAATGCTCGTCTTTGAACCACAAGGGAAAAAGGATATTCTTCAAGCCCTTTTGGACCAGATCTCCTTTGGGGTAAATATTGAACCACGAAATTAACGACGATAGAGTCATTGTCTTGCCTAAAAATGGGAAGCTGGGTATTCCCTTCTGTTCTTCTAGAAACCCCCCGAAGAACAGGAACACCATCTTTTCTAATTGTAGAAGACACAGGGTCATACTCGTATCTTGCGATGCTCCTTTTTCCTCCCAAGATAATGGCACTGCCATCGTTCTGAATGCTTAGATTTAATGCTCCCCGAACGTCTCTTGAAAATCGCACGACAAAAAGGTTAATTTGGTCAAGAACCTGCTGCTTTACAAGGGGAATGTTGTCCCCTCCGGAGGTGCTACTTCTGGGAATGTTGTTACCTCCGACGCCTATTCCTTGTAAGAGCCCTGCAAGAGCCACAATGGATAAACTAGTAACCGTCACAGCTATGACAACGTCGATAAGCGTTGTCCCCAAGGCGCCCTTTTTCATAATCCACCTCGCCGGAGTTCTCGAATTCCCTTTTCGTACATAAGAGTAGCTATTCTGTACGAACGAGTTGGGAGGTTTGGAGAAGTTTGGAGGCTTGGAGAGGGTACTTTGGAAGGCTCTTTCCATCTGATTTCCACTTCTACCACAAGCATGTCGCTTTGAGGGCTTCTTATGACGATGCGTGAAAGTTCTTCAGCCTCCGGTGGGACAGGTAAGGGAATGGCCTCATTCGGGGCACTGCCGTAAAGAAATCCTTTCAGTTCAGCTAGTGTCCAATAAGGTTTGTCTTCAGTATTTACTCTTTGACGAAGCTCGAGGTAACCGCCGGGGTTAAAACTTTTTCCTCGGATTCGTTCCATGATGTCCTGCCCAAGGACTATGGCCTGCGAAAAGTAATCGGTGCTTGCACGAACCTGGAGGAACTTCAAGAAGAGTGGAGCAAAATAGACAACGAAAAACCCCGCAAAGACAAGAAGCATTACAACCTCAAATGAGGTCGTTCCTTTATCACCGTGCTTAGAGTTCATCGCTCCCCTCCTTCAGGGAAAGCACTATGCTCTCTCCGCCTGCAAGGTCCATTTCTTCTCGGGCGTTGCCTTTGTTCATCGCGATTTCAAGAAACCCAGAGCTGTCTATATGGATAAGAAGCTGTTTTGGAGGAACATCACCGTAAGTACGGCTATATTTTGCGACCCGTACTTTTTCATTCCAATATATCGCCACTACACTTCCAAACTTTAGTTCTTCGCATAATATTCCCGGGATATTCGTTTCCACATTCCCAAATCGGTCGAAGAATACCACCTCTCCGAAAATTTTTTTGCCTTCTTTTCGCGCCTTTTCGTACGGCAGAAGGGCAAGTTTCTCCAGCCTCTCTCCGAAAACGCTCAAGTCCATACCCTTTGCGATAAAGGCACTTACTGGGGCAAAAATGTCTCGACCATGGAAGGAGAAAGAAGGAATGGGCTTATAGAAGTATTCAGGGTTTTTCAGTTCCACGATACGAAGGACTTCGTCTTCCTCTGCCACCAGGGTGAAAAGACCGTTATCCGGCCCCACGAAGAAGTACCCACTTTTTGTTTCGAGAGCAATGGCCTTTCGTTCTGTCCCCACGCCATAGTCCACGACACACATAAAGACCGTGCCTTGCGGAAAATCACGATATGCCCGAAAAAGGACGTGCATAGCTTCCCGCACCGAGAAAGGTTCTATATCGTGGGTGAGGTCAATGACCTCTACTTCAGGAGCGATTTGCTTAATAACCCCTTTTACCACACCTTGGTAGTAGCTTTTCGTTCCCCAGTCGGTAAGGAGGACCACAAGTTTCATGGTCTCACCTCAAAGGCAAAAGGTAAGGAGTATCGCAGCACCAAGGCTCATGCTTCCTCCAAAGAGGAACGGCATCTCTGGTCCAAAGGCATTCCAGAGAACTCCAGCAAGAAGCGAGGCAGGAAAAAGCCCAATGCCAAGGAGGGTTGCGTGAAGCCCAAGAATCGTTGCCCGTTCTTGTTCTTTTGTGAGGTCGGCAACGAACGCCTTTCCAACTCCTTCGGTCATGCCACTGGAGCAACCATATGGGAGCATAGCAAAGACAATGTAGCGGGGCACAAGCCCAATGAAGAAATAGGAAAAAGCATAGAGAAGGAACCCTCCCACAAGAACCCACTTTCTCCCCAGACGGTCTGAAAGCACCCCCGCTGGGTAAGACACGAAGGTATAGATAGTGTTGTAGAGGAGGTAGAGGAGCGTGACTGTTGAGGGGGTAAATCCTACATCTTTCTCTGCAGCCCGAAGGAGAATGAATTGGTTTGAAGAATTCCCTAAGGTGAAGATGAGGGTGGCAAGGAGGAACACCTTAAGCCGGAGGTCAAGGTTTTTCCACGAAAAGAGAGCAGAGGTTTGAGAGAGTTTCCTTTTCTTACCTGTTTCTTCGCTGAGGAAAAGGACAGCAACACCAAGGAATGCAGGGATAAGACTCACAAGGATAATGAGGCGAAAGGTAGGAAGATACATCGAAAGGTTCTCCTGTATACTTCCCCTCTGAAAACGTGCAAGAAGAAGGTAGGTCACTACAATGCCTAAAGTTGCACCCAGTGTATCGAGAGCACGGTGAAAGCCAAAGGATTTCCCCTGCGTATCCTGCGTAGCTGATTCGGAAATCATAGCGTCCCGAGGAGCGGTACGAATCCCTTTGCCGAAACGGTCTACAACTCTCCCAAAGAGGACGAAAGACCATCCTGAAGCAAAGAGGAAGAGAACCTTCCCAATGCTTGAAAGGCCATAGCCAAGAATCGCCAGAGGTTTCCTCCTCCCCATTCGGTCCGCAAGGGCTCCTGAGAAAACTCGAAGAAGTGAAGCAAGGGATTCTGCTATACCCTCAATGGCCCCTAAGGTGAGCACCCCTCCACCTAAGGCTTTGAGGTAGAGGGCAAGCACAGGATACACCATTTCGGTGCTTACATCAGTCAGAAGCGATGTAAGCCCGGTGATAAGGATATTACGGTGGAATCGCTGAACCATAGAATCCCCCAAAAAAGCTTGCAGAAGTATTATATCCCATTTCTTCGCGTACAGAACTCTTCTGTGGTGTTTGGTCTACCTGAAACGTCACTTCGCGTACCATACGGAGCGGTACAGAGCTTAGGTGCATGTGTGTTTCCAACGATTCGAGGCATGTCGAGGGCTTTCCCTTTTCCAGAAGCGCTCAGGTATAATAGGTATCGGTGGCCACGATGGGGACCGAAATCATTTACATCGAGGATGAACGGGATCTTGCGGAATTTGTGACGTATTTCCTTGAGAAAGAGGGGTATCGGGTGCACCACTTCCTCACCGGAGAGGATTTTCTGAAAGCGATGGAGAGCCTCTCGCCGCAGCTTATCCTCCTCGATCTTATGCTTCCTGGAATTGGAGGTTTTGAGGTGTTCCATTATGTGAAGAACCATCCGCGCTTCAGGAATATTCCGGTCATCATGCTCACGGTGAAGGATGACCCCATGGATATTGTTTCAGGTCTTGAGATGGGCGCGGATGATTACGTGACGAAGCCCTTTCACCCTCGGGAGCTCCTTGCCCGCATTCGAGCAGTTCTGCGAAGGGTGACGGCTTCTTCGTTGGGTGGACACACCCTCCAGGTTGGGGATATGGTGCTCGTTCCGGAGAATCTCACCGTTACAATCGGCAAAGAGACAATTCCCCTCTCTTTTCGAGAGTTCCGTTTGCTTGAGTTGTTGGTTCGGAATCGAGGGCGGATTGTGACTCGGCAGACGATTCTCGATGAGGTATGGGGAGAAGATGCTTTTGTGACTGACCGAGTGGTGGATGTGTATATTGCCCACCTCAGGAAAAAGCTTGGTTCAAGAGGGCAATGGATTGTGACGGTTCGTGGAGTGGGATACTCTTTTGAGCCTTCGTGAACTTCTCTTTCTCATCATTGGAAGCCTTTTGGGCATCTTCGTGGGGCAGTTCTTCCTCTTGCAGCGTATTCGTGTGCTGCCGTACCTCTTCTTCGGTCGATCCTCTGAGGGGAACTTGCGTACCTCTCTTCATGCGGTTGCAGAGGGTGTAGAAGAGGAAAAACGATGGTTTATGGGGATTTTGACGTTGCTTGATCGTCTTGGGATTGGTGGGGCTTTTTTGGTGCCTGGGGATACTCGAATACTCCTAAACGAGGTATTCTCCCGAAGTGTTGGTCTTCGAGGAAAGGGTGTGCAGGAGGTTTGGGCTTTTGAGATTCCGGTTTTCGGAGAGGCGCTCCTTCATGCGTTTTCTTCGGAGGGACCTGTTGCTGTTCCTCAGTCGGGATTTACTCTCTCCCCCGTCACGTTTGGGGAACACCGTCTGCTTCTCCTCGAAGACGAACGAAAAAAGACGCAAAGGCTCCGGAACCTTCGGTACTTCCTTACGGCTCTCTGGCATGAGTTACGGACACCACTTACGGTGCTTTCTGGGTATATAGGTACTCTCGAGGGAGGCATGCCAGTGGATAGTGAGGTTCTTTCTCGGATGGAGCGACAGATACACCGCCTTGAAAACACCATCAAAGAAATGCAGAAACTGAGCTTTATCCTTGATGGTCAGAGAAGTCCCGTTTCTTGTGAGACATTTTTTGCCATCCTCAAGAGAGTTATCGACGAGCAGAGAACAAAGAGAGGAGATGTTTCTCTCGTTGTACGTGCCGAAGGGGTGGATGTTGCCTGTCTTCTCCCTTTCTCTGAGGGAGAAGCTTTTGTACTCCTTACGAATCTTGTAGCTAATGCTTGCACTTTCAGTGTTTCTGGTGGAGAAGTCGAAATCACCGTTACGTGTGGAGAATCTGGCCTTTTCCTTATGGTTGCTAATACTGCCTCTTTGCCTGATGCAGAGTTCTTGCGATGGTTTTTCGATCCTACGAGTGCTCCCCCTCGAGGGGGTAGTGGGAAAGGTGTAGGATTGTATCTTGTGCGAGAAATTGTGGAGGAGAGTGGCGGAGAAATACGCTTGCGGACGCAGGGAAATCGAGTGGCTCTTGAGGTTTCCCTCCCACGAAAGGAATCCTCTTGAATTTTGCTCTGCTCGTTGACGAAGCCTATCCTCCCTGGTATAATTCCGTTCGAGCCGGGCTGGTGGAATAGGAAGACACGCTATCTTGAGGGGGTAGTGGGTTTTCGCCCGTGCGGGTTCGAATCCCGCGCCCGGCACCATAGAGTCCCTCTCATCCTGCAGTCCTCTCTCTCGTTGACAGAGGGTGAGAAAGCATTTATAATCCCAGTGAATTTACTTTTGGGTAAAGGATGGGTGAAAAGTTTGGTTCGGTGGTTCCGTTCGCTGAGGAATTACTTTATCGAATCGTGGGGGGAGTTGCGGAAGGTTACTTGGCCAAGTCGTAAGGAGCTGTGGAACAGCACGATTACTGTCCTTGTCGTTATCGTGTTGGTAGGAATTTTCCTTGGCGTTGTCGATCTCCTTTTGACCTTCATCATGGGGTTGTACCTGCGTTAATGGTGGGGGAATGGGAATCCTATGCAGCCGCGATGGTATGTTATCCACACTCTGGCAGGGAGTGAACACAAGGTTAAAGCTAACCTCGAGCGTCGCATTGCCTCCATGGGGATGCAAGATCAGATTTTTCGGGTTGTTGTCCCAATGGAGGAAACGATTGAAGTTCGACGAGGGAAGAAACGTTTCACGAAGCGCAAGATTTTTCCAGGATACGTTATGGTTGAGATGATTATGAATGACCGCTCCTGGTACGTCGTGCGGAACACACCAGGGGTTACTGGCTTCGTGGGCTCTGGGATGCGACCGGAGCCACTAAGTGATGAAGAGGTGAAAGTGATTCTCCGACAAACTGGCATTGAGAAGAAACCCCGCCTGGATATCGAAAAGGGTGAGGTTGTCAAGGTCATTTCCGGTCCTTTCTTGAATTACACGGGTACAGTTGAGAGTGTGGACCACGAAAAAGGGAAAGTGACGGTCCTCCTCTCTATCTTTGGCCGGGAAACTCCAGTAGAGCTTGAGTTCTCCGACGTCGAAAAACTCTAAAGAGGTGGAAGGACTATGGCGAAGAAGGTTGTGGCGATGGTGAAGCTTCAGATTCCTGGGGGGATGGCAACACCTGCGCCTCCAGTTGGTCCAGCACTGGGGCAACATGGCGTGAATATTATGGAGTTTTGTAAGGCCTTCAATGCACAGACTGAGAAAGATCGAGGGGTGCTCATCCCTGTTGAGGTTACCGTTTATTCAGACCGTTCTTTCACCTTTGTTTGCAAGACTCCACCGGCTTCTTTCCTCATTCGCCAAGCGCTGGGGATAGAAAAGGGTTCAGGAGAGCCGAATCGAGTGAAGGTGGGCAAGATTACTCGGTCCAAGCTCAGGGAAATTGCGGAGAAGAAAATGCCTGACCTCAACACCAATGACATCGAAGCCGCCATGCGTATTATCGAGGGAACGGCAAGGAGTATGGGTGTTGAGGTTGTTGAGGGGTAAGGGAGGAATGTCCTATGGCCGAGCGTAGCAAAAGATACCTCGCCCTCAAGTCGAAGATTGAGCCCGGAAAGCTTTACGAACCCGAGGCTGCTGTCCGCCTCCTTAAGGAGATGGCCAGTGCCCGCTTTGATGAAACCGTTGAAATGGTGCTCAACCTTGGTATCGACCCACGGCAGTCCGACCAGCAAGTGCGTGGAACGGTTGTTCTTCCTCACGGGACGGGGAAAAAGGTCCGGGTTCTCGTGTTTGCCCAGGGTGAAAAGGCGAGGGAGGCCCAGGAGGCAGGAGCAGATTACGTAGGCGGAGAAGAGCTTGTGGAGAGGATTCAAAAAGGCTGGTTTGAGTTTGACGCGGCAGTAGCTACTCCGGACATGATGCGTATCGTGAGTCGTCTTGGGAAGATTCTTGGTCCTCGAGGACTTATGCCAAACGCAAAGACAGGGACGGTGACTTTTGACATTGCTCAGGCGGTGAGGGAAATCAAGAGTGGTCGGGTGGAAATCCGGAATGACAAATTCGGCAATGTCCACCTGGCCATTGGGAAGGCTTCATTCACTGAAAATCAGATTCTTGATAATTTCTACGCTGCTTTGGATGCAGTAGTTCGGTTGAAGCCTCCTGCGGCAAAAGGTCGTTACATCAAGAAGGTTGTCCTTTCCCTCACTATGAGTCCTGGGGTTCCTGTGGATGTCAACACTGCCTTAGTCCGGATGGAGAAACGGGCAGCGTAGGAGGTAGAAAGGCGGAACAATCCGCGCAAGCTGAAGTGGTTGTAGCCTGAGAACCAGGGGCGAGAGCTTAAAAATCCTGGGGAGGCGAAAATCTTTAGAGAAGACTCCTCAGGTAGGAGTCTTCTCTTTTTTGTGGAGAAGGGAGGTTGGTGATGTTTGGAACGAAGTGAGAAGGAGAAGGTCATCGCAGAGCTTCTTGAGAGATTGCGACGGAGTCAAGCCGTTTTCGTCGTCGGCTACCATGGCATGGATGTCCCGAGCATGGAACAGTTACGGCGGAGCCTTCGGGGAATCGAAGGAGAGCTTAAGGTTGCGAAGAACACCCTTATGCGCCTGGCCTTGACGCAAGCAGGTTTTTCCGCTGAGGACCATTTACTCAAGGGACAAAATGCCTTTGTTTTCTCGTACCGGGATGTTGTCCAAGTGGCTAAGGTTCTGGCAGATTTTGCGAAGAAGTTCCCTCAGCTCGAGACAAAAGGCGGCTTCCTCGGGACAAAGTTCCTTGCTGCTTCGGATGTTCAGCGTCTTGCTGAACTCCCCTCGCGAGAGGAGCTTCTTGCTCGGGTGGTCGGTGGTGTGGCTGCGCCACTTATTGGACTTCTTGGGGTCCTCCAAGGAGTTATGCGAAACTTTGTGTGGGTACTAAAAGCTATTGAGGAGAAAAAGCGAAGCGAGAAGGAGGCATGACCTATGACCAAAGAAGAAATTATCGAAGCGATTGAGAAAATGACGGTTCTTGAGCTTGCGGAGCTTGTAAAGGCTCTCGAGGAGAAATTCGGGGTTTCGGCGGCAATGCCGGTTGCTCAGGTTGCTGCACCTGTGGCTGGTCCTCAGGCAGCTGCTCCTGCTCAGGAAGAGGAAAAGACCGAATTTGATGTTATCTTGAAGAGTGCTGGTCCTCAGAAACTCCAGGTTATTAAGGAAGTCCGAGCCATTACTGGTCTTGGTTTGAAAGAAGCGAAAGACCTTGTGGACAATCCACCGAAGCCTATCAAGGAAGGCGTGAGCAAGAAAGAAGCTGAGGAAATCAAAGCTAAGCTCGAGGCTGTAGGTGCTGAGGTAGAGATCAAGTAGTGATAGGTGACGAATCGCCCCCGAAGGGGGCGATTCGTTTTGCTTTCTCTTGCCCTTCTTTCCTGGGATTTCGATTTCAGTGTCATACCCCTCAAATCCTTTCGTGATCTTCCCCCTTTTCTCCTCTTAAAGCACACGTCCTTTGGGTGTTGGAGATGGGATAAATAGCTCTCAAGCCGTAACCTTCTGTTCTCTTCAGGCTTTCGGAGTTTTGGGGCCTGGTCCATTTTCCGTAATTTTTCTCCTGGCTTTTGCCGGTATGGGTCTTGGAATGTCATTCACTCAGTGGAAACCAGCTCTTGAGAAGATACGCGAGATATCCTATCCCCTCGTGGACGACGTTCCCAAAAGCGCAAAGAACCTCGCGCTTTGGGAGGAACCGTTCTAGAGACGATAGTGTTGTAGCCTTCAGGGAGTGAGCGGGACAGGGAATGATATCCGATTCTGGATACCATTTGCGAAAGGCTAAAAGGGCTCTTGAGAGGTGTACTTCGGAGGTCACAAGATAGAAACTTCGGATACCGAGGGATCGGAGAATCGCCGCGCTGTAGCGAGCGTTTTCCCAGGTAGTGCGAGAACGCGCCTCAAGGATGATGTCCTTTGAGGGGACACCAAAAGTTGTGAGAGTTCTCCAAGCAACCTCAGCTTCGGTACGTTCTTGGTCCTCGGATACTTTGCCACCGCTCACAAGGATAGGGAGTCTCCTCTCTTGGTACAAGAGGAAGGCCCGGTACACTCGGGAAAGAGACACAGGGTTCAGAGTGAGCTCGTGAGTCTCTGGATTGCGTTCCACACCTCCCCCAAGAACAACGATCGCCTCTGGAGGAACGGAGGGTGGTGGGCAAGACAATTCAGGGGACAAGAGATCAAGAATCCACCCAGCGGAGGAAAAGTAGAGTATCAGAGCGCACAGGAGATAGGCTCCTTTTGGCCTTTGGCGTCTCTTCGCCCACAGAGCTCCAAGGAGGAATAGGACGATGGCGATGCCTGGGAAATCCACAAAGGTACCGAGAGTTTTCCGAAGAAGGAGCATTTTCGTCCCTCCTTGTGGTATCCTTGTGCTGTACATAGAATACCAGATGGGGTGATGCGAATGGCTCGAGTTGTTGTTCTTGCTCGCTCTTTTGCTCGAGCCTCTTCAGAGCCTTTGGATGTGCTTCGTAGCGCAGGCCTTGAGGTTGAGCAGAGGGCAAATTCTGAACCAGAAGATGAAGAGAGGGTAGCAGAACTCATAGGAAATGCTGAGGCGGTCATTGTTGGGGTTGATCGTATTGGGCAAGTGGTTTTTGAACGTTGTCCGAATCTCAAGGTTGTCTCCAAACATGGTGTTGGTGTGGACAATATCGATCTTGAGGCAGCCAGGGCTCATGGGGTTGTTGTAGCAAACGCCCCTGGAACTAATGCCGAGTCGGTGGCCGACATGGCTTTTCTTCTGATCCTTTCCTGTGCTAGAAGTCTTCCTCTCCTCTTAGAAAGGGTACGCGAGAAGAATTGGGGTTCTCCCGTCCTTGGGATAGAGCTTGAAGGGAAAGTGCTTGGTATTGTGGGTCTTGGCCAGATTGGAAAAGGCGTGGCGAAGAGAGCCCTCGGTTTCGGAATGGAGGTTATATACTACGATCCCTTTGTGGAGGACAAAACGTTTCGACGTGTTTCTCTTGAAGAGCTCTTCGCGGTTGCTGATTTTGTCTCCCTTCATGCTCCCTTGACCTCAGAAACAAGGCACCTTGTGAACGAGAGATTGCTGCGGCTTATGAAGAGAGAGGCTTTCCTTATTAATACCGCTCGGGGAGAATTGGTTGACGAAGAGGCGCTCTTTCGCTTTCTTAAGGAGGGTCGTATCGCTGGTGCTGGCCTTGACGTTCTTTCCTTTGAACCACCTTTTGAGAGTCCTCTCCTTACCCTTCCAAATGTCATTGTCACCCCACACGTTGCGGCTCACACAAGAGAAGCAAATGTGAAAATGGGGAAAATAGCCGCACTCAATGTTGTTCGTGTTCTTGAAGGCAAAGAGCCTCTGTACCGGGTGGTGTAGAGCTGATGCGACGTATCCCGCAGCGGCTTTCGTGGGGATCAATTCTTTTCTTCCTTGTCCTTGCTCTTTTCTACTACACCGTTTCCCAAAGAGCTCCGGGGGAGTACGTTGTCGTCCGGGTCATTGATGGAGACACTATAGAGCTCAGTAACGGTGAAAGGGTTCGCTATATTGGCATCAACGCTCCTGAGCTCCACCACCCCCAGAAGGGGGTGGAGTATTTTGCTCGTGAGGCGTATGAGGCCAACCGCCGCATGGTTGAAGGGAAAAGGGTTCGCCTCGAGTTCGACGTACAAAAGCGTGACCGTTACGGGAGACTCCTCGCGTATGTCTACGTAGGGGACATCATGGTGAACGAATGGCTTGTGGCTAACGGTTACGCCCAGGTGGCCACCTATCCTCCAAACGTGAAATACGCTGATCGTTTCGTCAAGCTCGAAGCAGAAGCTCGTCGACTCAGAATTGGTTTCTGGGGAAGACCATGACCATTTAGGACGTTACAGCGCTTTTAAAGCGTCGGGCGAGGTCTCGAAGTTCGTCCCACTTTTTCCCTTCGATAAGGTCTTTGCGTACGAGGGATCCGCCAACCCCTACACACGAAGCCCCTGCCCTGAGGAACTCGCTGATATTGTCAAGGTTCACCCCCCCTGTAGGGCAGAGTTTGATTTGCGGAAAAGGTCCCTTGAGTTCCCGAATATACGAGGGACCAAGGCTTGAGGCCGGGAAGACTTTTACGACCTCTGCCCCACTTTCCCAAGCTCGAAGGATTTCGGTTGGCGTCAAGGCCCCGGGAATAATGGGGATGTCGTAGCGATGGGCCATTTCGATTACTTGTGTATTGAGAGAAGGGGTCACGAGGAACTGAGCTCCCCTCATGATGCAAAGCCTTGCTGTTTCCGGATCGAGGATCGTTCCAGCCCCGAAGAGGACGTCGTCCATTTTGCTTCGAACTTCTTCAAGAATTTCCAGCGCCCCAGGAGTTGTCATGGTCACCTCAATGCAGGAGATTCCTCCTGCTTTCAGCGCTGCAACCACCTCCATAAGGGCTTGGGAACTCTGAGCTCGGATGATAGCGATGATCTTCTCTCTCTCAAGGTGTTCCACAATTTGGGTTCGTCCTTGAAACGCCATAGGAGTTCCTCCTTTAGACTTTTGTTGTCACTATTATACCCGAGCGAGCCCACCAACACTTACCTTTGCGTCCCGTTCACGAGTCCGCTATCCCCCCTTTTCCAGTTGTGAAAGCGCCTGGATTTTTAGGAGGTACCTCAGGTACCTCAAAAGGATGCGCATAGCTGAGGGAAAAACCAGATATGGTGTATGTGGCCGGTTTTCTTTTTGAGGGATCGTTCAGGAGGTTTTTGACGGACACCTTTTCGGATGGTCCTGCAAAACGTTGCAAAGAAATGGGTCTATTTGTGGGTTGACTTCGCATGGTCTGAGAATTTTGCTACAATTGGTGACAAATATTTTGTGAAAGGGGTTTCGGTGTGTCTACCCTTAATCGAAAAGTCCCTATTCCCCTATACTACCAGCTCAAGGAGATCATCAAGGAGCAGATTGAAGAGGGTATCCTTGCCCCTGGAGATCTCCTCCCTTCGGAGCGAGAACTCTCTGAGAAGTATGGCATCA
>JANXBI010000021.1 GCA_025060675.1 Candidatus Caldatribacterium sp. | reverse complement strand
CAGATCTTGATGCGAAACTCCTTGGCATTGACCCTGGGGCACCAATACTCCTCCTTGAGAACGTGACGTACGATGTGCAAGACCGACCCATTGACCTTTTCATTTCCCGTTTCCGAGGGGACAAAGGGAAGGTTAGGGTGAGGGTGCTCCGGAATCCATGATTGTTTCAAAACCTCGAGTTTTGTTCTTTTTCCGTAGTGTTCCTTTTGCTTTCTTCTGGTTTTAAGGTTAATACATCCTATTGACAATTCCCCTTCTTCGGGGTACATTCTTTTCAGGAGAAAAAATTGTGGAGGTGGTTTGAAGGGAAAAAAGGGAAACTATGCCCTTTGGAAAAGACGTAAGTATTACTGAAAGGAGGGCTTGTGTATGCGGTGGATACGGTATGCGGTGTTCTTCGTGATCGTTGCTTTGAGTGTGGTGTTTGTGGTTTCTGCGTTTGCTCAGGAGGAACTGCGTCTCGATGAGAAACGGATGGAGCTTGCGCAGCGCTACAAGAATGCGCAACCTGGGGAAAAGTTTGCCATAGGGTATATTACCTGGGGTCTTGCACAGGAATACCTTATGATTTGCTGGCAAGCGGTGGAACAAGCATGTCGGCAACTTGGCCTTGAGTTTATAGGCGCTGTCGCCGAAACCGATGCAGCGTGGGTAGAGACTACAGAGAGCATGATTGCGGCTGGAGCAAAGGCGATTATTTACAACTGTCCCTCTGCAGCGGTGATGCCAGAATTAGCCCGAGTGTGCAATGAGCATAACGTTTTCATGGCTACATTCTTCGGATACACAGGCGAAATGTTCCCGGGAGATCTTGGGCCACGCTGGGTTATCGACAACACACCACTTTCCGATGAGCAGACTTTCTTCCCCCTTATGATTCTCTTCGAAAAAATGCGCCAGAATGGGAAAACAAAACTCCTCCACCATCAGGCACACAAGACCGTCGCAACGGTTTCCACGGTGTATATTAACCTGGGCGTTTTCATGGCTTGGAGCTTCTATCCGGAGATGCAGCTTCTTGGGCACCAGTACGGTGAATGGTGGTACGAGGGAGGTCGCAAAGCCGCTGAGGCAGCGCTTGCGGTACGTACAGATTATGAGGGCCTGTGGGGAGCTAATGATTCTCAAACCATGGGAGCTCTACGAGCCTTTGAGGATCGTGGCATCCCTATTGGTCCTTTCACCGCTTCTCGAGACATGGAGATGACCACTGCTGAGGAAATCCTCAAGGGGAATTTCCTTGTCACTGCTGGTTTCGACATCCCGTACTTTGCTGGTCGTATGGTTCCCATGCTCTACGATATGTGCGTGGGTGCCTGGTACCCATTACCTGAAGAAATGCTCCAAGCACCTCGAATCAACACCTACGGACGTCCTGGAGAGGTTGAGAAACTCGCTCGAGATGCTCGTCTCATCTGGCATCCGAACTTCTACCTTGCTCCAACTCAGGAAAATCTTGAGAAAATTCTACGGCAGATGAAGGCTGAAAAACCTGAGTATCCATATGACTTCCGTCTCATGTCTATCGCCAAGTGCCAGGAACTTGGATTGTCTTACGATCGTCACGCAGGAGCAGATCTCCGTCTCGGGCAGCACGATTACTACTTCCCAGCAAAGCTTGAGAAGTTTGGTAGCATGGAAGCTTTCCGCAAACACGTCGATGCGCTCTACGAGTTCTTCCTCGATTTCAGCTGGGCAGATACTTGGGAAGAAGCACAGAAGTACATCGAGAAATTCCCGCCAGAACTTAAGTGGGATCCTATCTGGAAGTGAAAAAGTATCATTCCCCCTGCCCTCTGATAGGGCAGGGGGAATTTTTCATAGGGGTGTAGGGAAGTTGATGGAGAAGGCTGTCCCTGTTCTTGAAGTCCGAGATGTCTCAAAGACCTTCGATGGTGTTGTACGAGCACTTGACAGTGTTAGTATCGCAGTTTACCCAGGCGAGATTGTCGGGGTTGTGGGGGAAAACGGGGCGGGAAAGTCCACCCTGATGAAGATCCTTTCCGGAGTATATGCTCCTGATCAGGGAGTGCTCTTCCTTGGGGGGAAGAAAGTCCCTTTTCCTCGGAACCCGAAAGAGGCTGCCCAGCGAGGCATTTCTATCGTGTACCAAGAGCGAGGAGTCATACCTCACCTTCGGGTATACCAGTTTCTCTTCCTTGGTCATGAGGAAAAGTACCGGGGCCCCTTTGGACTTTGCAAAACAGTAATGCGCGAGGAAGCAAGGGCCATTCTTGATGAATTCCACGTGACCTGTGATACTGACAGCTTCATGTATGAGCTTCCCCTTGCAACACAGAAAATGGTGGAGATCGCACGGGCGGTTCTTGGGATTCGTCTTGAAAGGAAGGGCGAGGAGGTTACTCCTGTCATTATTCTTGATGAACCTACGGCTCCTTTAACTCTTGAAGAGAGGAAGGAACTTTTTGCTAACATTCTCCGTATGAAGGAACGAGCCTCCTTTATTTTTGTCTCGCACATTATCCCTGAGGTTATGGAGTTTGTGGATCGGGTGTACGTGCTCAGAGATGGAAGGCTTGTTGCCCATTATGATTTCTCAAAAGACGCGGTGACTGAAGACGACCTTTTCCGAGCTATTGTGGGACGGGAGTCTTTGATGTATACCTCGAGTGAAGAGATACCTACGGTTTCACCTGAAGTCATCCTGCGGGCTGAAAGACTTACAAGAAGTGGTGCATACTATGATGTTTCCTTTGAGCTCCATCGGGGAGAATGTCTTGGCCTTTTCGGACCAGCCGGTTCTGGGAAGAGCGAAATCATACGAACCCTTGCAGGAATCTTAGCGTTTGAGGGAGGAAGGCTGTACGTAAAGGGACAGAGTGTAGGTTCTCATGAACCACCCTATGTCCGTCTTGCCAGGGGCATTGGGTACTGTTCAGGGGAATCGGGAAAAGAGCTCTTTTTCCAGTGGTCCATTGCTAAGAACATTTCTATCGTGAACCTTAAAAAGGTTCTTCGCCGTTACTTTCCGATCATCCACTTTGGGAAAGAAGAAAGGATGGCGAAAGCCATAGTGGAGAAACTTGGCATCAAAGCTCCTAGCGTGTATACCGATTGTTACGCCCTGAGTGGAGGCAATAAACAGAAGGTCTCGATGGGGAAGTGGCTTGAACGGAGCCCAGACATTCTCCTCCTTGAGGACCCCACAATAGGCATTGACGTGGGAGCTCGGGAAGACATCTACAGGGTGCTTCTTGAGATGAAACGCCGGGGTATTGCTTTGGTTTTAGTGAGCGATGATCCAAAAGAGTACGCTTTGCTTTGCGATCGTGTCCTTGTGATGCGGAAGGGAAGGGTAGAGAAAGTGATAGACGCGAGAGCGTTTCAAGAGATGGCGGTGGTGTACCAATGAACTCTCGAAGACTGTTTGCCGTTTTCAGTACAAATCCGGTATTCTTCGTGCTTGTGGGTCTTGTGGTCCTTTTTTCTCTCTTGTATCCACAACGTTTCCTCACGGGTCTCAACTTGACAACTATCCTTAAACAATTCGTGACTCTTACCCTTTTTGCTTTAGGACCCTCTATGGTTGTGGTCATGGGGTCCTTAGACCTTTCGTATGTGGGTATATGGATGCTTGGGGGGATTCTTGTTTGGCTTCTTACGCCGAGCTTGGGGCTCTGGGCTATTCTCATTTTTCCCCTCCTTGGTCTTGGTACAGGACTTTTTGTCGGAGTGGTTCATGCAAAGGGGAAAATGCCTTCTTTTATTCTAACCCTGTGTCTCCTCGTGGTGTACTGGGGACTCACAGCCATCCTTTCTGGAGGGTACTCTCGAGCGGTGAAGGGATACGAGTTCATTACCGCACCTCTCATCCCATATATCCCTACGGCATTTCTTTGGTCGCTTCCGTTTATTGCGAGCGCGGTTTACCTTATGGAGCGGACGCGAATGGGTGTCTACCTCTATGCCATTGGCTCGAACGAAGAGGGAGCACAACTTGCTGGTATTCCGGTCACAAAGTACAAAATCATAGCCTTCGCCTTAAGTGGGCTATTCACTGGTCTTGGGGCTATTGTACTTTTCCAGCACCTTGGAGGGTCTGTTCCAGTTGAGCTTAACCTAAAAAACGTTGTATGGCCTCTTGTGGCTATCGTCCTTGGTGGAACGCCACTTGTCGGGGGGAGTGGAGGACCACAGCGGACCATTCTGGGTGCTTTGACTTTCAGTGTTTTCTATAGGGGTCTTTACCTCTCCCTTCTCCATCCTGAAATTCTCCAGCTCCTTGTCGGTGTCCTCCTTATTGTGTCTATCGTTGTTGGTGCAAGGGGTATCAGGGGAGTCGAGATCACGTAGGGGGAGAGGGAACGTGCTGCACGGGGTCATTTCACCAACATGGATACGTCGCAACGCTGGAACTTTGTGGCCTCTTCTTGTAGCTTTTGCCATCGTCTTTGGGTTCCAGATCGCTCATCCTGCTTTTCTCCGGTATGAAGGGTTTATAACCCTTATCTATGCCATGTCCTACTTCCTCATTGCTGCGTGTGGGCTTACCTTTGTCATTATGATGGGGTCTTTTGACTTTGCAGTGCCCAGTGTCCTTAAGCTTGCGGCGCTTCTTTGTGTCATGTACATTGGGCAATTTGGCTTTTTCGCTATTCCCTTTGCCCTCTTGGTGAGCCTGGGTATTGGAGTGCTCAACGGGGTTCTTTTGGCTTATCTCCGTGTTCCTTCTTTCATGGCTACGCTGGGGGTTTCAATTGTCGTTGAAGGGATTGCGCTCTACCTTTCTAAAGGCTTCCTCCATATCATGTACGATGAGCGGTTTCGAGGTTTAGCTACAACCTTCCTTTTAGGGTTGCCAGCCATATTCTACTGGGCAATAGGTATTTGGGCGCTGAGCACATTTGTTGCTCTTTGTACACCTTTTGGACGGCGGACTTATGCCATCGGAGGAAATCTTGTCGCTGCCCGCCTCTCAGGGATCAACGTTGAAAGGCAGCGCATCCTTGTCTTTGCCCTCAGTGGATTCCTTGCCGGGGTTGCGGGGGTCCTCTACATGGCACAACTTGGTGGCGGATCAATGCTTATTGGATCTGACATGTCTATTCCGCTCTTTGCCAGCGTGGTTGCTGGTGGTACGGCGCTTTCGGGAGGTAGTGGCGGGCCTCACCGCACTCTCCTTGGAGTCATCATCATTACCTGGATGCAGAGTGGTATGTTGATGCTTGCTCTTGGACGGGACATCCAAATGGTTATCTTTGGCCTTATTGCCGTAGCGGTTGCTGTGGCTACTATGGATCGAAAAAGGATTCGGGTAGTGAAGTAGAAGGCTTGACGGTGAGTGGATGACTCGTTTATAATGTTTCTTGTAAATACCATTTAACCTTTTTGCATGTAAACGTCTCAACAAAGGAGTTGAATATGTCTACCCTTAATCGAAAAGTCCCTATTCCCCTATACTACCAGCTCAAGGAGATCATCAAGGAGCAGATTGAAGAGGGTATCCTTGCCCCTGGAGATCTCCTCCCTTCGGAGCGAGAACTCTCTGAGAAGTATGGCATCA
>JANXBI010000063.1 GCA_025060675.1 Candidatus Caldatribacterium sp. | reverse complement strand
CTCACCAATACGCGGCCACAACTTTCCCCAAAGAGGAGAACATCCTCCCTAAGGTTCCCGCATGGCGCAAGGTCAATATCAACTCCGAAAAGTCTCTCTCCAGAGAGTGCTGCTTCAGCGACAGCTATAGCAATTCCACCTTCGCTGATGTCACAAGCTGAAAGGAGGAGCCTATCTTGGATGCAATCTATGAGAAAGTCCTGAAGGCGTTTCTCAAAGGGAAGATCAAGAAAAGGTGGCGGACCGGCCTCGATACCATGAACAACTCGTAAGTATTCGCTCCCTCCAAGTTCCTCCCTTGTCTCTCCACAAAGGACGATAACACTCCCTTCCTTTACAAAGTGTCCCCGTACGGCTTTGTCAACCTCATCCACAATCCCCACCATACCTATGGTAGGAGTTGGATATACCACCCCAAGAGGACTCTCGTTGTAAAAGGAGACGTTTCCACTGACTACTGGTATTCTGAAGAAACGGCAGGCATCACTCAGGCCTCGGACTGCTTCGACAAATTGCCAGTATCGATCCGGCTTTTCAGGGTTGCCAAAATTGAGACAGTCAGTAACTCCTGCGGGACGTGCACCACAGGACGCAAGATTCCTTGCCGCCTCAGCGACCGCGATTCGCGCTCCTTGGTACGGATCAAGAAAACAGTAGAACGGATTGCAGTCTGTCGTCACCGCGATGCCCCATCGTTTCCCTTTTATCCGGAGGACAACCGTTCCTCTTCCTGGGAAGATAACCGTGTTCGTCTGTACCATGTGGTCATATTGCTCGAAAATCCACCGTTTTGAAGCAAGGTTTGGGGAACCAAGAAGCTGCTCGAAAGCCTTCTTGAAGTCAACTGGCAAGGGAACGTCAGAAAGGGAGAGATTATTTACTTTGTCAAGGTATGCCGGTCGCTCTCTCGGGGGTACGTATACCGGAGGCCGCACGAGTTCCCTTGCAGGGATATCGGCAACAATTTCTCCACGGTATCGAACAGTCACCTTTCCCGTGTCCGTAACTCTTCCGATAACCTCCGCCTCAAGACCCCACTTTTTGAAGATGTTTCGGATCTCCTCCTCATGTCCTTTGAGTACGCAAAGGAGCATCCGCTCCTGAGACTCTGACATCATGATCTCCCAGGCTTCCATTTCTTCCTCTCGAACCGGAACGCGATCAAGATCAATGTCTACACCACTGTCACCTGCGGCAGCCATTTCACTCGAAGAGCAGGTAAGCCCCGCTGCTCCCATGTCTTTAATACCTACAACGTATCCTGTAGCCAGTGCCTCAAGGGTTGCCTCGATGAGGCATTTCTCGGCAAAAGGATCGCCAATCTGGACACTTGGACGCTTCTCTTCGTTTTCGCCAAACTCTTGAGAGGCGAGGATACTGCACCCACCAATCCCATCCCGTCCGGTCTTGTTCCCTACGTACATGATGGCGTTGTCCACACCCCTTGCCACTGCTCGGGCAAGCTTTTCTCGTGGGGCTATCCCGATACACATGACATTGACAAGACAGTTCCCTCGAAACGCAGGGTAAAACCACGTTTCTCCAGCAACTGTTGGAACCCCTACACAATTCCCATACCAGGCAATACCCTCGACCACACCCCTGGCTACATAGCGCGAGCGGGGATCCTCAAGGGGTCCAAAATGGAGAGAGTTAAGACAAGCGATAGGACGGGCTCCGTTTCCCAAAATATCCCGAATAATGCCTCCAATACCCGTTGCAGCACCCTGTTTGGGCTCAATTTGTGAGGGATGATTGTGACTTTCCATTTTGAAAACGATCGCTACGCCATCGTACACAATACCTCCTGCGTCTTCTCCTACAAGCACTTCAAAATGTCCCTCTCGAGGAAGGAGCTCAAGCCATTTCCGTGAATGGGGATATCCACAGTGTTCCGACCACTCTACTGAAAACATCGCAATTTCTGTCAGTGTAGGTGTTCGGCCAAGGATAGCAAGAATTCTCTCATACTCTTCCTTGCGTAAACCAAGCTCTTGAGCCACCTTTTCAAGATCTGTAGCTCGCATACCGTTTCTCCTCCGACCACGCCACAATGGAAAGGAAAATTTTTCGACCATCAGCAGAACCAAGGAGTTCCTCGCAAGCCCGCTCTGGATGAGGCATCATGCCCATAACCCGAAAGTCGGAAGAAGCGATACCGGCGATATTTTCCATGGAGCCATTAGGGTTGTACGTCTCGCCGAGTTCTCCCTGGGGCCCACAGTACCGGAAGAGAATTTGCCCTCTCTCTGTGAGGACCTTAAGGTCTTCTTGAGGGAGGAAGAAATTCCCTTGGTAGTGAGCAATGGGGATGCGCAGTACTTCCTGAGGAGCGCAAAGACAAGTGAAGGGAGTACGTACATTTTCCACGCGAAGATACACGTATCGACAAATGAACCGCCCGTTGCGATTCGGTAAAAGGGCTCCCGGAAGAAGACCGCTTTCAAGGAGGATTTGAAACCCGTTGCAGATGCCAAGGACTATTCCTCCTTGGCGTACAAATTCCTGAATGGCCTTCATGATGGGAGAGAACCGAGCAATAGCCCCAGTACGGAGATAATCCCCGTAACTGAAACCTCCAGGGAGGATGATACAGTCGCATCCCTGGAGGTTTGTATCCTTATGCCAAAGGAACACAACCTCTTGTCTTAGAATTTCCTTCAGAGCGTAGAAACAGTCATAGTCACAGTTTGATCCAGGAAAAACAACAACACCAAAACGCATTTAGGAAGACTCCTCGACTTCGAAAGTGTACTGCTCAATCACCGGATTCGCAAGAAGCTGGTCACACATTTCTTGTATTCGCCGTTTTGCTTCCTCCTTTGTTCCAGCTTCAAGAACTACTTTGAAATACTTTCCCGTTTCTACCTCCTCAACCTCCCGGTACGAAAGGGTATGTAAGGCGTTTTTGATCGTCATTCCCTGAGGATCAAAAACGCCTGGTTTTAGCGTGACAACGATTTTACCGCAGTATTTCATTCATCTTCCTCCCTACTCGTAACGGATCTCCTCTCGTTTTCCGGAAGCCGCAGAACGTAGGATAGCGTCGCAGACAAGGGCGCAACGGTACCCATCTTCAAAAGTTGCCCCGTATGGAGCAATTTCCTTTCCTTTCACTATGGCCTCAAAGAAGTGAGCAATGGCATGTACAAAAGTATGTTCCCAGCCAATAATATGTCCATGAGGCCACCAGTTTTCCCAGAAAGGATGATAACTTTCTGTAACGAGAACGTTGTGAAAGCCCTGGAGAATCCTTGGTTCTTCGCCGACGCGATACACCCCAAGTTCGTTGAGACGTTCGAGATTGAACACAATAGTCCCCTTAGAACCATTGATCTCGATAACTTGGTGGTTCTTTCGCCCCGCGCAGAAGCGAGATGCCTCAAGGGTCCCTATGGCTCCGTTGGAAAACTCTACAACTGCAGCAAAAGCATCATCCACGGTTACTGGGACCTTCTTCGAAGGATCGTCTGGAGCTGGGCGCTCCTTGATAAAGGTTCGAGTTACGGCACTAACCGCAACAATTTCTCCCACGAGAAATCGGGCAAGATCAATGATGTGAGAACCGAGATCCCCCAAAGCTCCAGAACCAGCAACGTTTCTATCTAACCGCCATACTGCGGGGAAGTTCGGATCCATAATCCACTCTTGGAGGTAACGTGCCCGGAAGTGGTAGATTTCTCCAAGCTCACCTGAAGCAATAAGGTCTCGTGCTAAACGAAGCGCAGGTACAAAGCGATAATTGAAACAAACCATGGCCTTCCCTTGAGAACTTTTTGCTGCTTCCCACATGATTTTGGCTTCCTCGGCAGTTCCTGCCAAAGGTTTTTCGCAGAAGACGTGTTTTCCTGCCTTTAGAGCCGCAACTGAAGGTTCAAGATGAAGTGCGTTTGGGCCACCATTATCGAGAACTTGTACCTCAGGATCTTGGATCATTTCCCGCCAATCCGTATAGTACTTCTTATAACCATAGCGGATCATCGCTTCCTTAACAGCAGCCTCGTTGCGTCCGCAAATCGCAACGAGTTTGGGAATAGCTACCGGAGGCCAAAAAATATAAGGATACTTTTTATAAGCATTGGTATGCGCCTTTCCCATAAAGGCGTATCCAAGCATTCCAATACCAATCTCTGGAATCACACCCTCAACGCCTTTGACTTCTCCCATAGCTACAAAGCCAACCTTTTCACTCATCTTCACTCCCCCTTTCCCTGTAAGGGTTGATTTCTCCAAGAAGCCGCATAATTCTATCTGCTATTTCTTTGATGCCTTCCTCGTCGAACTCCGAGAGATCCACAACAAGAGATACCGTAACGAAATCAAGGTCTTTTCCCACACTGGGAAGCGCGATACAATGCAACCCTTCTTCCTCAAGTCTTTTTCTCAGGTACGTAGCCATGGAAAGAGCTTGTTTTGGAAGTAGGGCATATTTTGCTGGATCTTCATCAGCAAGAACAAAGCCAACTTCTGCGATATCACCCCGTACCCGAAGGAGGGCAAATTCTCCAAAAGGGTAACGGTCCTCGATGTACAGCCGAAAAATTCTCCCCTTAGGTATAGAAATATTCTCCACTCCCTCAGGTATTATAGCACCGCACACGCACAAGGAGCTCAATTTCTACAGGAGCTCCTAAGGGAAGCTCTTGCACGCCCACCGCACAACGAACATGCTTCCCCCTCTCTCCAAAGACAGCCAAAAGGAGCTCAGAAGCACCATTGAGAACCTGAGCTTGCTCTGTAAACCCCTCGCCTGAGGCTACAAATCCTACAAGACGCACAACCTGTTCCACAGCGTCAAGTGTTCCAGCAAGATGTTCCACAACGCTCAAGCAGTTTAGTACGCAAAGTTTTGCTGCTTCGTAACCCTCCGAGACGGTGAGATTCACACCAAGCTTACCTTTATAGCGGAGCTCTCCAGCGATGAGAGGAAGCTGTCCTGAGGTCCAAATAAGCTCCCCTACACGGAGGCCATGGACATAAACACCTCGAGGTTGTGGTAGCGGGGGAAGCTCAAGACCAAGTTGAGCGAGTTTCCTTCTTGTTTCCATTCCCTATCCTCCCTTCTCGTATAATATCCTAAGTAGATACGGAGAGGGAAGATGCTCCATGACTTGGGAAGAAACCTTAAAGGCTTTAGCCTCTCAGTGTGGCATAGCCTTAGGATACTGGAATATTCAGGGAAAGTATGTACAGGTCCCTCAAGAGACCATCGTAGCATGCCTTGAGGCCATGGGTTTCAACGACCTTTCGTTAGAGGGATTGCGGAGAAGTCTCGAGGAGGAAAGGCGAAAAAGGAATCGCTCTGCCTTCTTGGTGCATGTTTTACGAAAGCCTCGGAAAAAGCTTCATGTGCCTCCTGACGTAGGGGAAGGAGAAGCTCTGGTACGTGATGAGAAAGGGAGAGTACTTGCTTCTTTCCGCTTTTCGTCTCCAACCCTTGAAATTGCGCTTCCGGAAGATACCCAGTGGGGGTACTACACTCTCACGCTTATCCCAAAGAGAGCACCTGAAATGTCTTCGCTTCTCATTTTCTCACCCTGTGAAGCTTACCTTGAGAATGATAGAATCTGGGGAGTTCATGGAGCGCTCTTTGCACTAGCTACCAAGCGGAGTCAAGGCATTGGCGATCTCAAAGACCTTGAGATGGTGCAGAATATCCTTCTTAAGTTTGGAGGAAAATTCTTGGGGCTTCTTCCCTTGCACTTAATGGCAAAAGAAGCACCCGAAAGGATAAGTCCTTACTTGCCACTTTCTCGAATGCTTTTTGATCCTATTTACCTTCCTCTGGAAGAGGTTCTAGCCCTTTTTCCAGGAGTATCCCTCCCTATCCCTCGTGTTGAGGGAGAAGATCTCATCGATTATGAAGAGGTCTGGAACACCAAAAACGCTTTCCTTCGCAAAGTTTTCCAGGTTTTCTGGAAACAGAAGAAAGAGGGATTTGCTTCGCTATGGCTTGAGTTCCAGGAGTTTGTGGAGAGAGAACAAAGCTGGCTTTTCCCTGCCTCTCTTTATCAAGTTATTGCTCTGCAAGAGGGTCCAGACTGGCGGGAATGGTCTACTCCGCTTCGGGAAAGGGAAACACAAGTTCTTGCATCGGTTGCAAAGAAGTATGAATACGATGTTTTGTACTTTGCCTTTCTCCAGTGGCTTATGCACCGTCTGCTGAGGAAAATTGCCACACGAAACCGCATTCTCTGCTTCGATCTTCCCATAGGATGTGCTCCCTCAGGAATCGAAAGCTGGCTTGCTCAGGAAAAGCTGGTCTTCTCATGTACGGTGGGAGCTCCCCCTGACGATTTTTCTCCGGAGGGGCAGAACTGGGGATTTCACCCCTTTTCTCCTTTCCGTATGCGAGAGAGTCAATACGAGGACTTCATCACTCTTCTCCGCTCCAACATGCGTTTCGCACGTTTTTTGCGGCTTGACCACATTATGGGTTTGAAAAGACTTTTCTGGATTCCTGAAGGGAAAAAGGCCTCAGCAGGAACCTACGTGGAGTATCCATTTCGGGAGTTGCTTGCCATTCTCACCCTCGAAAGTGTCCGGAACCAGGTAACCCTCATTGGAGAAGATCTAGGTACCGTCCCTCGTTTCCTGCGGAGCACGCTCAAAAGAGCTTCTATCCTTTCGACAAAAGTTTTCTATTTCGAACGAGATGGGTGCGTACCGCTCCCTCCTGAAAAGTACCCTCAGAAGAGCTACGCTACACTGAACACTCATGACATGCCTCCCCTCAAAGCGTTCCTTGAGGGAAAGGATATCTCCACACGACTCGCACTTGGTATTCTCACTGAAGAAGAAGCATCCTTACTCTTTGCAGATCGAAGGGAATTTATAACAGCATGCCTTAAGAAATTGAAAGAATGGGGATTTTTCGACATGGATGATGTCCTTTTCGCTTTCCTCCGGTTCCTTGCTGCTGTGCCTTCTCTTGTGGTCTCGATAAGTATCGATGACCTTCTTGAGAGCGCCGTCCAGCTTAATCTCCCAGGAACTGTTTTCGAGTATCCGAATTGGCGCCATCGGATGGTGCTTGATCTTGAGGTCTTCAAAGAACGGCTTTCTCAAGTTGCACGTTTTTTTGCCCTGAAAGGGGGAGTAGCCAATGATAGGCAACACTTTTGACGTGATTGTCGTCGGTGGAGGACATGCAGGATGTGAAGCAGCCTGTGCTGCTGCAAAAATGGGGCTCCAAACCCTCCTTATAACCCATTCTATCCATCATATTGCCCTTATGCCTTGTAATCCGGCTATTGGTGGCCCCGGGAAAGGTCACGTTGTCCGAGAAATCGACGCCTTAGGAGGGCTTATGGCAAAGGTCACCGACGAGTGCACCATTCACATAAAACGAGTGAATACTGGAAAAGGACAGGCAGTACAAACACTTCGTGCACAAACAAAACGTGATCTATACAGTTTAGTGATGCGGCGATATCTTGAGGCGCTCCCAAACCTTTCCTTTTTCCAAGGAGAGGTTGAGGATATTCTCCTTGAAAGAGATGGCTCGGTGCGAGGGGTCCGAGTGCGATATGGTACTGAATTCTACGCCAAGGCAGTTGTGCTCTGCACTGGGACATTTCTGAACGGAGTGATCCGCATTGGGGAACTTGCTTACCCCGCTGGACGTCATGGAGAATTCCCCGCGACCCTCTTGAGTAAGGCGTTGCAAAGACTGGGACTTGAGCTTGGAAGGCTTAATACTTGCACCCCACCGAGGCTTGATCGGAGAACCATTGATTGTTCTCGAATGGAGGAACAAAAAAGCGACGAAGAACCCCTTTGTTTCTCTTACGACAGCGTGCCCAGAGTCTATGAGGGTCAATCAGTATTCATTACGAGAACGACGAAGAAAACTTGCGATATTATTAAGGCGAATTTCCATCGTTCTCCTCTCCTCTATGCTCTCGCCGAAAGTTCACCGGTTAGGGAGTGCCCATCTATTGAGGACAAGGTTTTCCGCTTTCCTGAAAAGGAGGAACACCTTATCTTCCTTGAACCCGAGGGAGAGGAAACGAACGAGGTCTACGCCCAAGGAATCTTTACTTCCCTTCCTGAAGAGGTCCAATGGATGATCGTGCGGTCTATCCCTGGTCTTGAGAGAGCCCATATTATCCGCCCAGGGTATGGTATTGAATACGATTACGTGTTACCGACACAGCTTAAACCGTCTTTGGAGTGCAAGAAGATTCCTGGCCTCTTCTTAGCGGGGCAAATTAACGGAACTTCAGGGTACGAAGAAGCAGCCGGCCAAGGAATTCTTGCGGGCATTAATGCAGGAAGGTACGTTCAGGGGAAACCACCGCTTGTTCTGCGGCGAGACGAAAGCTACATAGGAGTCATGGTGGACGACCTTGTCACTAAGGGTGTTGTAGAACCATATCGCTTAAGGCCAGGGAAAGTTGAGTATCGATTGTTCATCCGTCATGACAACGCCCACTACCGTCTTTCACGTTACGCCTACGAGGTGGGTACAATTTCCAGAGAAAGGTATTTGAGAATCGCAGAAGAAGAGAAAACCATTGCCCAAGAGATTGAACGATTGAACCAGGTTACGCTCTATCCCACTTCCGAACTGAACGCCCTGCTTGAGAAAAAGGGTATACCTCCTCTTAGAGAACCTATAAAAGCCGCCATTCTCCTCGCGCGTCCCCACATTACTTACAGGGACCTTATGCCATTCGATCCAGGACGACCGTCTCTGCCTCCTCGCATTCAAGAGGAAGTAGAAATCACCATCAAGTACAGAGGTTACATCGAGCGGCAAAAACGCCAACTCGAAGAACTCCAGAAACTCGAGACGAAGGTTATTCCTGAAAACTTCGATTTCTCCCAGGTGAGAGGTCTTTCCCGAGAAGCACAGGAAAGGTTGACCAAAATCCGACCCCGGAATTTGGGGCAAGCTTCTCGAGTCCCGGGAGTTACCCCTGCAGATATCATGGTGCTCTTGGCACATCTTTCCCGAGGAAGAAAGGATTAGTAGAGCTCAAGATACCGCTCTATCTCCCAGGGGTGAACCACTCTTTGGAATTCCTCCCATTCTTGGCGCTTTGCTTTAAGGAAATAGTCAAGAATGTGAGGAGTGAGAGCGCTCTTAACAACCTCATCTTTTTCCAAGGCCATAAGTGCCTCTTCAAGGTTTCTAGGAAGGTGGCGAATACCCCACTCTTCTCGTTCCTCACAAGTAAGGTCGTAGAGATTCACGTTGTTGCAAGGACGCCCAGGGTCAAGGCTACGTTCTATCCCGTCAATACCGGCCTTAAGAATGACAGCGAAGGCAAGGTAAGGATTGCAAGAGGGGTCAGGGCTTCGGAACTCTGCTCGCGTTCCCTTCCCTCGCTGGGGAGGGACACGAACAAGAGGACTTCGATTTTTCTCAGCCCAGGCAATGTATACTGGGGCCTCGTACCCAGGAACAAGGCGTTTGTACGAGTTGACTAGAGGGTTGGTGATAGCGGTAATAGCAGGAGCATGCTCTAAAAGCCCTGCAATAAAACCCTTTGCGATCCGACTCAAGCCATCAGGGCTGTGAGGGTCGTAAAAGAGATTCTCTTCGCCTCGGAAGAGCGAGAGGTGGGTGTGCATACCGGATCCAGGAACTCCGTAAAGGGGTTTAGGCATGAAGGTAGCAACATACCCTTTTCGAAGGGCAAGGGTCTTCACAGCAAGTTTGAGGGTAATGAGGTTATCAGCGATTTTTAGAGCGTGACCATATTCGAAGTCAATCTCATGCTGTGAAGGGGCTACTTCATGATGTGATGCTTCTATCCGGAAGCCAAGTTCCTCAAGAGCAATCACCATATCTCGCCGTAAGCTCTCTTCAAGATCAAGGGGAAGAAGATCAAAATAACTTCCATGGTCACTCGTTGTGACTCGTCCCTGTTCGTATTTCAGAATGAAAAACTCGGCTTCTGTACCGACCTTAAACTCGTAACCTTTTTCCTCGGCTTCTTTAAGAACCCGCTTAAGGTTAGTACGAGGGCATCCTTCAAAGGGGCTTCCGTCAGGTCGACAAACATCGCAAATGACACGGGCAACTCGTTCCTCCTCCCATGGACAGACAATAAAAGTTTCAAGGTCAGGAACAAGTTTCATGTCTGATTCCTCAATCCGGACAAATCCTTGGATTGAAGATCCATCAAAGTTCACCCCTTCTTCCAAAGCTGCGGGAAGCTTCTTCACAGGAATCTCAACATTTTTGGGAATGCCCAAAACATCAACAAACTGCAGGCGAACGAAGCGGATACCCATCTTTTCGACTTCTTTCAGTATATCCTGTATTTCCTGCATTCTATCACCTCCGTTCCCCCACAAGCTCTCGGAAACTCTTCTGCCATATTTCCCAGAGTTCTCTGGCATTTTTCCTTTCCTCTGCAATGAAAGCAAAACCCTCGGCACACATCCGGAGGACTTCGCTCCTGCTTGTGCTACCAAAAGAGAGCTTTCTTTCCACGGAATGTTTTTCGTCAACGATTTCCTGGAGCGAGGTCTCATAAAGATGCGCCCACTCTCCAAAATCCTCAGGAAGAAGATCTTTCAGTGTTCTCCCATCTGCGGCAAGCCTTCGAACTACACTTCCCACAAGCTCATGAGCTTTCCTGAAAGGAAGACCCTTAGTCACAAGGTATTCGCAGAGGTCCGTTGCGGTTAAGAAACCTTCTCTCAAAGCTCTTTCCATACCTTCTCGGTTTGGGAAAACATGATCAATAAGACGTGCTGCGATGGAAACCATGGCAAGTCCTTCCTGGACAGCTCGAAGAAGTGGGCGCTTATCTTGCTGGAGGTCCCGGTTGTAGCTGAGGGGGAGGCCTTTCAGGGTGACAGCAAGACTCAACCATGACGAGAGAATTTCTCCCGCTTTGCCTCGAAGAAGTTCTGCTACATCAGGGTTCTTCTTTTGAGGCATGATGCTCGACCCAGTCGTGAAAGCATCATCAATAGAGAGGAAGGAGAAAAAGGGTGTACTCCAAAGGACTACTTCTTCCCCAAGACGGCTAAGGTGCAACGCAAGGGTGGAAAGAGCATGAAGCACGTCGAGGATAAAGTCCCGATCCGATACGGCATCCATTGCGTGTTCTTGCACCTTCGGAAACGCAAGTATCTCCGCTACGAAGAACCGATCAAGAGGGAGTGATGTTCCACAGAGAGCCGCAGCTCCAAGAGGAGAAACATTGACCCGACTTAGGGCTTCCTTAAGACGCGCCATATCCCTCTGGAACATGAAAAAGTACGCCAGAAGATGGTACGAAAAGAGCACTGGCTGTGCCGGTTGGAGGTGAGTAAACCCAGGCATAACGAGATCTTGGTACTCCTCTGCTTTTTTGAGAAGGGCTTCCTCTAAGGCTAGGATACCCTCAAGGCACTCGACAATCTTTTCCCGTAGGTAAAGCCGCTCATCAAGGACAATTTGGTCATTCCGGCTTCTTCCTGTGTGCAATTTTCCAGCAAGATCACCGATACGTGCTCGCAGAGAAACCTCAACAAGGCTATGCACATCCTCAAAAGGCGAAGGGTCAATTTTTCCCTCCCGAAGGGCTCGATACACTTCTCGAAGCCCTGAAATTATATACGATGCCTCTTCGTCGCTCAAAAGTTGAGACCTGGCTAAGCCTAAACAGTGGGCAATACTTCCCCAGATGTCATAGGGATACAGCAGATAATCGTCGTGGATTGAGGAAGAAAAAGAGAACACTTCGGCATCGAGTTCCTTCTCCATCCGGCTTCCCCAAAGTCGCATATTACTCACCGCAGCTTTTCCGACATCTCCGTGCTACTACTGCCTGGGTCTTTGTAGGGAGACCCCAAATGGCTATAAAGCCCTCACTCGCCTTGTGGTCAAAGAGATCTCCTTTATCGTATGTTGCAAGGCCAAAATCGTACAGAGAATACTCGGACTTTCTCCCCACAACTCGCATACTCCCCTTGTAAAGCTTCACACGAACTGTTCCAGTAATCCTCTGGGCAAGAGACCGCATAAAGGCATCCAAGGCTTCTCGGAGGGGCGAATACCAGAGACCCTCGTATACAAGTTGCGCGTACCTCTCCTCAAGATACGGCTTAAAATGGGTGACTTCTCTTGGCAGAATGAGTTGTTCAAGGTCTCGGTATGCCTCAAGAAGAATGAGAGCCGCGGGGCACTCGTAAACTTCTCGGGATTTGATGCCCACGAGACGGTTTTCCATGTGGTCAATTCGACCAAAAGCGTGCTCTCCTCCGATTCGATTCAGCTCCTCCACAAGGTTTATAAGCGAGTAGTACTGACCCCAAAGGAGTTTTGGTACGCCCTCTTCAAACCCAATCTCAAGGTATGCAGGCTCATCAGGGGCTTCAAGCGGATTTTTGGTCCAAGCAAAGACATCCTCGGGTGGTTCAAGCCAGGGATCTTCAAGAACACCACACTCAATGCTTCGCCCCCAGATATTTTGGTCAATACTATATGGACGTTCAACGGTTACAGGAACAGGAATTCCATGGGCATTCGCGTACTCTATTTCCTCTTCTCTTGTCCAACCCCACAAACGTGCAGGAGCAATAACTTTTAAATCGGGGTTCAAAGCAGCTACAGCTACTTCAATACGCACTTGATCATTCCCTTTTCCTGTGCAGCCATGGGCAACCATTGTCGCTCCTTTTTCCTCAGCCACCTTTACAAGGTATTTGGCAATAAGCGGCCGGGAAAGTGCCGTAGAGAGGGGATATCGTCCCTCGTAAAGGGCCTTCGCCCAGAGCGCCGGAAGCACGTACTCATTGAGGAATTCCTCTTTCACGTCGAAAACCAAAGCCTCTTTAGCCCCAATACTTAGAGCTTTCTTTTGAATTTCTACGATGTCCTTACCTTGACCAAGATCAAGGGTCACCGTGTAGACCTCTGCTTGGAATTCTTCCTGGAGCCACCGGATGGCAACAGAGGTGTCGAGCCCTCCTGAATATGCCAGAACGACCTTCTTTGCCAATCCCACTTTGTTAACCTCCTTTCAAAGACCCACGAGGACTTCTTGCAGGACGTCCATTCCCCGGTGAAGGTCCTCCTCAGAAATCACAAGAGGGGGGAGGAAACGAATAGTGTCTTCGTTACAAGCATTCACAAGGACTTTTCGCGCAAACATTTCTTTCGCTACCTCTTTTGCCCTCTTGGGTACCTCAAGCCCCCACATGAGACCAAGACCACGAACCTCTTTTACTTTTTCTGGAAAGGAAGATTGTATGGATTGAAGACGCTTTTTGAGGAGCTCCCCCTTCCGACGAACGGAACGCAAAAACTCATCTTGTGACACCGTATCCACTACAACACAAGCACTTCGGGCAGCTACTGGGTTTCCACCAAAGGTACTCCCGTGATCACCTCGATAGGTAATCTCCACAATCTTTTCGTTTACCAAGACAGCACCAATAGGCAACCCTCCTCCCAGGCCCTTGGCTAAAGTCACGATATCTGGGCGAACACCAAAATGTTGAAAAGCAAAGAGTGTTCCTACTCGACCCATGCCGCATTGAACTTCATCAAAAATAAGGAGGATATCTCGTTCGTCGCAAATCCTGCGGAGTTCAACGAGAAATTCGGGGGTACAAGGGTAGATCCCTCCTTCTCCTTGTATAGGTTCTACGATGATTGCACAAACTTCTCCAGAGAGAACTTTCCAGACGCTTTCGACATCGTTGAGGTCTCCAAAGAAAATTCCTGGGGGGAAAGGATCGAGATCTCTGTGGAACTTTTCTTGTCCGGTCACTCCAAGGGTCAAAAGCGTTCTCCCGTGGAATGATCGGCGAAAGGAAATGTAAGCGTAACGGTTCCCGTATTTTCGTTTCCCATAGAACCTCGCCATTTTAAGGGCTACTTCATTCGCTTCAGCACCGCTGTTGACAAAAAAGACCCTTGCAAAACCAGAATGGCGAACAAGTTTTTCAGCAAGCTCAACCTGAGGCACGTTATAGAAGAGATTCGAGGTGTGCATGACGCGTTCCACTTCAGCGTGAATCGCTTCCTTGAGGGGCCCGTAACCGTACCCCAAAAGGTTGACCGAAATACCACTCAAAAGGTCGAGGTACGCATTACCCTCGGGATCAAAGAGGTATGTACCCTCACCCCTCACAAAAACCGCTGGCATTCTCTGGTACGTTCCGAGGAAATAACGGGCTTCTTTTGCAATGATGTATTCAGAGAATGATTCGGGTGCCATGAATTCGTCCCCCTTCGCAAAGCGCTGGGAGATGCACAACCTCGCTTCCTTCGCTGATAAACACTTCGCGAACGCTTCCGCGAAGGAATTGAAAGAGCACCTGAAGCTTCGGAACCATACCACCTCGAACTGTACCTTTTGCGAGAAGGTCTTCCATCTCCTTCAGTGTCAGCGTTTCAAGAAGGGTATCACGATTTTCCGGATCCCGCAGTACCCCTGGAACATCTGAGAAAAGAAGTAAATAATCAGCCCGCAATGCACGGGCAATATGGGCTGCAACCCAGTCGGCATTCACATTAAGAGCTTCCCATGAGCCGTCTCCACACACAGGGGATACAATCGGCACAAATCCACTCTCCCAAAGGGTAAAGAGAATTCGCGTATCCACCCGTGTCACGTCTCCGACCTGTCCAAGATCGATTTCATGTCCATCCTTTTTAAGGACGTATCGCTGGCCTTGGAGGAAAAAAGCATCCCTTCCACTAATACCACAAGCGGGAACACCATGGCGTAAAAACGTTCCCACAAGCATTTTATTGAGAAAGCCACTGAGAACCATCTCGACAATCTCCATTTCTTCCTTTGGGGTGACTCGTAACCCGTCTACGAACTGTGGTACTTTCCCAAGCTTTTGCAACATTGCCGTCAGCTGCGGCCCTCCTCCATGGACTATAACAACCTTTGCACCTTTTTCAGTAAGCACTTTCACCGCCTCGGGAAGGATTACCTCCTCCGCGGTGAGAAGTTTTCCACTGACCTTCAAAACGAATTTCACAGAGTTCCCCACTCCCCTTCAACTGTAGTGACTATTTATGCGTACGTATTCTAAAGAAAAATCACAAGTCCACACCTCAAAGGAAGCATTTCCTAACCTAAGGTCAATACAAATAGCAATTTCTTTTGATTCCATAGCTTTTTTTAGGATTTCTCGCGAAACACCCTGGACTCGCATCCCATCTTGTACACAGGGAACATTGTTCAGAGTAACGTTGATTTTCGCTGGATCGAGGGGGACACCACTTCGGCCCAAGGCGGCCATAATCCGACCCCAGTTAGGGTCCTCGCCAAAAAGCGCTGTTTTCACAAGAGGGGATTCGGCAACCGTAAAGGCGCAACGTCGCGCTTCTTCCTCACTTCTTGCCCCCTTCACCTTTACGATCACAAACTTTGTTGCTCCCTCTCCATCCCGCGCAAGATCTTTCGCAAGCTCTTCGCAAACAAAGCATAAAGCCTCTCGAAAGAGCTTAATCGAGGCCTCATCCTTGAGAACTACCCCACTGGTACCATTCGCAAGAAGGAGCACCATGTCGTTTGTACTGGTGTCTCCATCAACAGTGACGTGGTGAAAACTTCGATCCACAGCCTCACGGAGCATAAGTTCGAGATCCTCACGGCAAATAGAGGCGTCAGTGATGAGAAAAGAAAGCATAGTGGCAAGATTTGGTCGAATCATCCCGGCTCCCTTCGCAATACCTGCAAGATGCACAGTGCGTCCTCCGAAGGAAAGAGCTACTGCCCTTTCTTTCGGGAAAGTATCAGTCGTCATAATAGCTTTTGCGGTCTCCCTACTTGACTTTTGCCCTGGCAAGAGAGAGGCAAGGTGCTGCAGACCCTTGTCAATTTTCTCAAGGGGTAGGAACTCGCCAATAACTCCTGTAGAAGCCACAGCAACGAGAGACCGATCTTGTAAACCAAAATAGAAGGCAGCTCTTTCTGCTACCCATTCTGCATCTTCCTCTCCCCTCTTTCCCGTGCATGCATTAGCCACACCGCTATTTGCAACGATGAGTTGCAAAGAGCCGTTCTTCTCAAGATGTCTTTTGGTCACGAGTACCGGTGCAGCTTTGATCTCATTACGCGTGAACATTCCTGCCGCCACTGCAGGTACTTCCGAGAGAATAACCGCAAGATCGTTCTTGTTTTCCTTTATGCCACAGTGAACACCAAGAGATGAAAATCCCAAGACAACGTCTAGTCCTCCCTCAAGCACACGGAACACATTCCGACCTCCTCACGGGTAGAGAACCCCAGTTGGAAGACCAATTCTTTCATCGATACCAAACATAATGTTAAGGTTCTGTACTGCTTGTCCAGAGGCACCCTTTGTCAAATTATCGATAGCCGCAATAACGACAAGGGTGTTTATCCCCACCTTGCGCAAGCCAATGTCTATGAAGTTTGAACCTATTACCCATTTAAGCTCCGGAAAATACCCTTTCGGAAGCACCCGAACCCAGGGTTCTTCCGCAAACGTTTCCTCCCAAATGGACAGGAGTTCCTCTTCCGAGACGTCTTTCCGAAGCGTTGCGTAGATAGTACTCACAATACCCCGTTTTAGGGGAAGGAGATGGGGGACAAAAATGACACGGTACTCTTCCTTTCCTAAAGAAGAGAGCTGTTCTGTAATCTCAGGGGTGTGACGGTGGATGCCCACACCATAAGCCTTACAATTCTCGTTTACCTCACAAAAGTGAAGCTCTTCACTCGCCTTTCTTCCAGCACCCGAGACTCCCGATTTACTGTCCACGATAATTGGGGATTCAAGAAGCCTCCGTTGCACGAAGGGAAAAAGAGGGATAACGACTGAGGTAGGATAACATCCCGGATTAGCCACAAGACACGCACCCTGGATGCGTGTCCTGTAGATTTCGGGAATACCATACACAGCCTGCGGCAAGAGATCTGGAGCTTTGTGAGGGATCTTATACCATGTCTCGTAAGCTATAGGGTCTTGGAGTCGAAAATCGGCACTGAGGTCTATGACCCTGGTTTTTCCAAGGATCCTAGGGATGTGTTCCATTGCTACTCCGTGAGGAAGCGCCACAAACACCACGTCGACCTCATCTACCCGATCAAAGACTTCTTGACCAGAGATGACAAGGTCCTTCCGTTTTCTCCAGGCTGGACAGTACTCCTCAAGGGGGATTCGGGCAAAACGTTCGCTGTGAATCCATTGAATCTCGACTTCAGGATGTCCAGCAAGAATTCGCAGGAGCTCGAGGCCAGTATATCCCGTACCTCCAAGGATTCCTACCCGTATCACGCAGGTTCACTCCTCTGAAACTACAGCATCAACTTCCTTCTCACAGTCAAACGTACGCCGGAATAAGACCGAGCTGGCGCATGGTTTCAACGAGTTTCTCTTCCTTTTCTCGTTCGAGAGCACACAGTGGAGGTCGAGCTTCTCCTACCTCGAAACCCAAAAGCTGAAGGGCCCGCTTGATAGGAATAGGATTCGTAGAGAGAAAAAGGGCTCGGAAAAGGGGGTAAAGACGTAAGTGAATAGCTCGGGCTTCTTTGACTTCTCCTCTCTCAAAAGCAAGGATCATTCGCTTGATGTCCTGCCCCACAAGGTGAGAGGCTACGCTGACAACTCCTACACCTCCAAGAGCAAGCACAACGAGAGTCATGTTGTCGTCACCGCTATACAGGGCAAACTCTTCCGGAAGGAGTGAAACAAGACGAGAGATTTGGTCAGGGTTTCCAGAGGCTTCTTTCAGCGCGACCACATTTTTAAGCTCCGCTAAACGAGCTACAGTTTCTGGTTCAACATTCACTCCGGTACGGGAAGGAATGTTGTACAACATAATAGGCAGACTAACCGCCTCAGCAATAGCTCGAAAGTGCTGGTAAAGACCATGCTGTGGTGGACGATTGTAGTATGGAGCAACAGCAAGGATTCCATGAACCCCAAGCTTTTCGGCTTCCTTCGAGAGACGTATTGATTCCTTTGTGTTGTACGTACACGTTCCTGCAACGACCTTTGCTATGTCTCCAACCTCCTCAAGAGCAACATCAAAGAGTCGAAGCTTTTCTTCTTCCGAGAGAGTTGGAGCCTCTCCAGTTGTACCGGCAACGACAACTCCGTCAGAGCCATTCTCAACGAGAAACCGAAGAAGCCGACGAAAAACCTCCTCGTTAATCTCTCCCCGCTCATCAAAAGGGGTGACCACCGCCGTTACAACGCGACCGAAATACGCTCCCATACTTTCCCTCCCTCAACAGAGTTCATCAAGCTGAAATTTGCGGTGTAGTACCCGGATGGCCCGTTCCATGTCTTTCTCATCCACGAGACAAGAAATGGTAACATGAGAGTCACTAGTCTGAAAAATTTCGACTTCGGCTTCCCTTAAGGCCTCCACAACCTGCGCCATAACTCCTGGACGATCTGCCATCCCTGAACCTACAAGAGAAACCTTCGCACAGGGAGACTTCATCTCAAACACAAAATCCTCCCGTGAGAGGATAGTCTTGACTTTTTCTCCTACCCTTTCATCCACAACAAACGCGGCACGCTCAGGGAAAAGGTTAATGAGGTCAATACTCACCCCGTGTGCAGCAAGGACTTGAAACATCTGGAGCTTCCTCTCAGGATTGCTCCCAAAATCCACCCGAAACTGGGTCAAACCTTTACGGTACGCGATACTATACACAGGTCTTTCATGGGAGAAGACACGCAATCCTTCACGAACTAAAGTCTGGATGTCGCAGATAAGGGTCCCTTTACTCTCATCGCTGAGACTCCGCACTCGAATAGGAATACGGTACTCCCGTGCAATATCCATGGCCTTGTGATGGATAACCTTAGCTCCCTGCTGAACAATTTCTGCAGCCTCTGTATACGTAAGTCCCTTGAGAATCTGCGCTTCAGGAACAATACGTGGATCTGCAGTCATGACACCTTCCACATCGGTAAATATGTCCACATAGTCTGCCTGCAGAGCAACACCAAGAACAACAGCTGTGGTATCGCTCCCTCCTCGCCCAAGAGTAGTAATTTCTCCATCCTCGGTCATCCCTTGAAAACCAGCCACAACTACCACATATCCGTTTTCGAGGTACTTTCGAATTCGCTCCGGTTCAACCCGTATAACCGTTGCATCTCCAAAAACCCCATTGGTTACTATTCCCGCTTGCCCCCCGGTAAGAGCAATGCCTCGAAGACCAACGCGGCGGAGGGTCTGAACCATGATAACGGAAGAGATAATCTCACCACAGGAGAGCAGGAGATCGAGGTTACGGGCATCGACTTCGGGGAACTCCTCTTGAGCAAGCGCAATAAGAGTGTCAGTAGCGTAAGGAGCTCCTTTTCTCCCCATGGCGGAAACTACAACTACCGGTGCAAAGCCTTCTTCCCAGGCTTCCTTCACTTTTGCTGCTGCTTTCTCTCGAAGTTCCCGCGTGTGAACCGAAGTACCGCCGAATTTCTGAACAATAATACGCATGATCTCACCCACCCAAGGCATGCTCTATTCGTTCCATAGCCTCTTGCAACCTTTCCGAAGGAGTTGTTAATGAAACGCGCACGAATCCTTCACCATACTTTCCGAATCCTACTCCCGGAGTCACTACAACTTGAGCCCGATCAAGAATGTATTCCGCAAAGCTCATAGAAGTAAAGCCCGAAGGAACCGGAATCCAGACGTAAAACGTAGCTTTTGGATAAGGGAGATCGAAGCCTAATCTCTGGAACGTTTCCACTACAAGATTCCGCCGCTTGGTGTATACGGGCAGAATCTTTTCCAACACCTCTTCTACTCGTTTTAGAGCTTCCACGCCTACCCACTGGATAGCGTTGAAGATGCCCGAATCGATATTCGTTTTTATCCTCCCCAAAGCGCCAATAAGTTCCGCGTTCCCCACTGCAAAACCAATTCTCCAACCCGTCATGTTACACATTTTTGAAAGAGAATGGAATTCGATAGCCACTTCTTTTGCCCCTTCGACCTCAAGGATTGAAGGGGCTCTATACCCATCGAAGCTGATTTCAGAGTACGCAAGATCATGGGCAAGAATAAACCCAAACCGATGGGCTAGCTGAACAATTTCTCGAAAGAACGCAATGGTCGCTGTACGAGAGGTCGGATTGTTGGGATAGTTCAAGAACACGAGCTTCACTCGTTCAAGAAAATCTCCAGGGAAAGAAGAGAAATCAGGGAGAAAATCATTCTGCGGAAGAAGAGGAAGAGGTAGAGGAATACCACCAGCAAGCATGGTTCCAATCTTGTATACCGGATACCCTGGATCGCTAGCAAGAACTAAATCTCCCGGATCGACCACACACCAGGGGAAATGGGCGATTCCCTCCTTTGAGCCAATGAGAGCAACAACCTCTTTTTCAGGATCAAGATCCACTCCAAACCGTTTTTTGTACCACAAAGCAACAGCCTCTCGAAAGGCTCCAAGACCTCTATACGATGGATATCGATGGTTTTCAGGGTTTTGAACTTCTCGGCACATCCGCTCCACAAGAAAATCCGGAGTCGGAAGATCTGGATCACCTATACCAAGATCAATAATGTCCTTACCCTCCTCTCTTGCTTTCACGATTTTGCGCTCGATCTCAGCAAAGAGATAAGGAGGGAGGTTCTTCACTCTCTGAGCAACATCCACTTTTGCATCGCCTCCTCCGCAAGCGTACACGTACACACTTCCTCCGCTGGTCCTTCAAGGTATATATGGTTGGTACTCGCTTCCCACACCACAAAAAGCTCCCCTCCCGGGAGCCGAACACAAACTCTCCGATCAAGGATTCCCCGCGCCACTCCTGCCGCTACCGCTGCACAGGCCCCGGTGCCACAGGCAAGTGTCGCGCCTACACCCCGCTCCCAAACCACAACATTAATGGTTTTTGGGCTTATCACTTGGACAAATTCCACATTTGTCCGGTGAGGAAAAAAGGGATGATGCTCGATAAGAGGGCCATAATGCTTCCAATTCTCAGGAAGCTCAAAGATCACCGCATGAGGGTTTCCCAGAGAAACTCCAGTGACAACAAATTCTCGATCCTCTACCACTATGGGAACAAAGAGCGCTTCTTTCTGATCAACGCGCATAGGAATTACTGAAGGCATAAAGGATGGTTCTCCCATATCGACGGCAATGCGCACAACACGTCCATTCTCCTGAAAAACCCTAGGGGTAATAATTCCAGCTTTTGTCTCCACCTGGAATACGTCTTTGGAAACAATTCCCCGTTCAAAAACGAACTTTGCAAGACAACGGACACCGTTGCCACACATTTCCGCTTCGCTCCCATCGGCATTCCAGATACGCATCCGTACATCGGCAACCTCTGAGGGCAAAACCTCAATGATGCCATCAGCACCAATACCAAAATGCCGATCGCAGAGCTTGCGGACGAGGAGGGGAGAAAGAGGGAGAGATTGTACCATTTCTTTGGTACAGAGCAAGAAATCGTTCCCCAAACCATGCATTTTCACAAAGCGCATAGTGAACCCCTCTACGCCAAGTTCAAGATACTCTCAAGACCATAGTAGAACCGCGGTTCGGTACAGACTCTTCGAAGTGCCATGATAATCCCCGGCATAAAGGACGAACGGCTCAAAGAGTCGTGGCGAATAGTGAGAATCTCACCTTCCCCCCCAAAGATGACCTCTTGGTGGGCGACAAAACCAGGAAGTCGTACACTGTGCACTCGTACTCCTTGGTACATTCCCCCACGTGCCCCAGTGACAAGTTCTTTGCCCTCGACAAGGGAACGGTCTCCAAAGCACATGCTCTCAATCGTTTTAAGGGCCGTTCCCGAGGGAGCATCTTTTTTCTGTGGATGGTGGTACTCAATAACTTCGGCAGCAGGGAAGAACTGAGCAGCAATACGAGCAAAGTGCATCATAAGTACCGCTCCTAGGGCAAAATTTGGAGCGATAACGCACCCAAGACCTTCTTTCTCGACTTCACGACGCATTGCCTCTATTTCATGCGAAGCAAGTCCCGTTGTTCCAATAACCATAGCTACTCGGTGTTTGACAAAGATCGGAAAATTCTTCCGTAAAGCATCTGCGTGGGTGAAGTCGCAAACCACTTGAGGTGAAGTTTTCCCGAGCACCTCTTCAAGCCCCTCCTCAATCAGAACACCAAAGGGAGCAGTACCTGCCAGAACCCCCACGTCCTTCCCTACTTCTTGAATATCACAAGCTCCCACAAGTACAAAATCCTTTTCTTTCGCCAAGGCCCGGGTAATTTCTCGTCCCATTTTCCCCGCTGCACCAACCAAACACACCCTAATCATGCCTTTTGACCTCCTCGTAAGGAACAAGATCTCTTCGCAGGAGATCGCTGAAGCTTTCTGGACGAACCACGAGGCGGGCTATGTCATTTCGTACAAAAACAACCCCCGGACGAGGAATGAGGTTATAATTTGAAGCCATGGAGTAGTTGTATGCGCCGGTTCCCTCCACAACGAGAATGTCTCCTTTTTGTACCCTAGGAAGCTCGATTTCAGGAATCAGCACGTCTCCCGACTCACAACATTTACCGACGACGGTAACCCTCTCTCTCGGCACGTTCTTCCCTTCAACTCTATTCCCCACGATGGCCTGATATCTCGCTCCATACAGTATAGGGCGAGGATTATCCGTCATGCCTCCATCCACGGCAACATATTTTCTAACTCCTGGGACCTCCTTGACAAAACCCACTCGGTATAAGGTACTACCAGCGGTATTCACGATAGATCGCCCTGGCTCGACAAAGAGAATCGGAAGAGGATAAGAGAGGGAAACGCATTTTTCTCGAACCTTTTCGCAGAGTGCTGTAACGTAAGCAAAAATGGACGGGAAAGAGGTTTTTTCCTCGTCTCGATACGGAACTCCGAGCCCTCCGCCAAGGTCAAGTTCTTCGAGAGTAACGCCATATTTTGCTCTCAGAAGAGCCATAAAATCAAGAAGGATTTCAGCAGCTTTCAGGAAAGGCTCGATTGTTTGGATTTGGGATCCAATATGGCAGTGAAGTCCTCGCACTTCAAGGTGAGCAGAGGTAAGAGCAAGCGCAATAGCCCTTTCCGCGATACCTTCAAGAAGGGGGAAACCAAATTTACTGTCTACCTTCCCCGTTGTGATGTACGCATGCGTGTGGGGATCAATACCCGGGGTGATTCGAAAGAGAACTGGGATTCTTCCGTGGGCATATCTTTTTCCTTCTTCGAGGAGGTGCTCGAGCTCTTCGAAACTATCGATGACCCACCGCCCGACACCCCCTTGAAGGGCAAGAAGACGCTCCGAATCAGTTTTGTTGTTACCGTGAAAGATGATTCGGTCAGCGGGAAATCCACTCTGCTGAGCTACGAAGTACTCTCCTCCTGAAACCACATCAAGCCAAAGACCCTCTTCTTCAACGAGACGGCACATTGCAGCACAAAGGAATGCTTTACCTGCGTATGCAATTTGGAAACGGGGATAACTTTCGGAAAAGGCTTTCTTATACGCCCGAATAGCATGCCGAATTTCTTCTTCATCAAACACATAAAGAGGGGTTCCGAATTGCTCAGCAAGGGCAACTACATCCCACAAACCAATTTCCAAATGATCGAGCTCATTGACTTTCTTCTGACCAAGCATTGTTACCTCCCAAACTTTTTGGTTGTATTAACACAAGGGGCATGTTCTGTCAACAAGCTCAGAGCTTGTCAATACCATGACGCCGCAACCACTCGCGAAAGCTTTCCTCGTCCCCTAGGATCTCTTGATCATAGTTCTCCTCGAGTTTGCGGATTTGTTCAGCAAGATCCGGACGATTAGCCACAAGCTTATCGATGTTTTGCTCAAACTCATCGCAGAGGGTATCTAGATCATCGAGAGGAAGAGAAATCCCAAGAAGGGGCAAGAGTACCCGCAGCGCGGCGCGAATGCCCTTTGGATTCGTGGCCTGAACGTACATAGGGATTTCAACCACTATGTTCACCATTTCAACTCCCTTTGTCCTTGCAGTAACAGTCATGAGAGTTGTAATACTGGCTGGCCCTTCGTAGTTGCTGAAACGAACCCCATGGGGAAGGAATTTTTTAAGCCTTTCCTCTGAAACAGAACAGTACACCCGAGGCTCCCTGGTATGGGGCGTGAGACCGCTCACGCTCCCAACAAAGAATATGCGCCGTACCCCAAACTCTCGAACAAGAAGGAACACGTCGTCTACATACTCCTGCCAACGAATATTAGGTTCCTTCCCGAAAAAGAGGATGAGGTTGTTTTCGTCAGCACAGAAGAAGTGATTTTGGGGGTACCGAAACTCTACAACTTCACCGTCACGGATTAGCGTATAGGGGCGAAACTGAGCAACTTCCTCCATATTTCCTGGAAGGTTAAAGATGTAAAAATCGTAGGGTTCAATCTGAGCAAGCATCTGAGCCTTCAACTTGTCTCGAAGGTAAATGATTGTTCCCACCGAAACACTTCCACCATCCATCCATCCTGTGAAGCCGACCACCAAAGCCGGGCTCTGCAGCACCGGCCTTCGATAGATGATAAGTCGACTCATGCCTTTTCACATCCCCTCAGTATGGCTCTGGGGCTCGGCGGGCAAGATTTTCAAAGCGAGCAAAATCCCTCTGAAAGAGAAGTTCTATGGTCCCCACCGGCCCATTTCGCTGTTTTGCCACGATAACCTCTGCTATGTTTTTCTTAGAAGTGTTTGGGTTATAGTAGTCTTCTCGATAGATGAGGATAACAAGATCAGCATCTTGTTCAATGGCCCCACTTTCACGAAGATCCGAAAGCTGCGGCCTTTTTGGGCTCCGTTGTTCCACCGCTCGACTCAGCTGAGAAACAGCAATAACAGGGATGTTGAGTTCTCGAGCCATTGCCTTCAGAGAGCGGGAAATCTCGGATATCTCTTGTTGTCGATTTTCAGAGCGACCGTACCCCTTCATAAGTTGAAGGTAATCGATAATGACAAGACCAAGGTTCTTCTCCGCCTTAAGACGGCGGGCTTTCGCCCGAAGCTCGAGTACCGAAATGCTTGGGGTATCATCGATAAATATCGGTGCCTCCGCAAGCTTTCCCGCTGCTTGGGCAAGTTGTGGCCAATCTCTTTCAGTCAGAAAACCTTTGCGCACCCTACCAGCATCGATACGAGCTTCGCTACAGAGCATACGTTGAGCAATTTGATCCTTGGACATCTCAAGGCTGAAGATAGCCACAGGAATCTTCTTCTCCACCCCTACATATTGAGCGATATTCAGACAAAAACTCGTCTTTCCCATCCCAGGACGAGCTGCCACCACGATGAAATCAGAGGGCTGAAATCCTGCGGTGAGCACATCAAGATCAACGAAGCCAGAAGGAATACCAGTAACATGTTCATCGCGATGATAGAGTTCTGTGATACGGTCAAAAGCCTCATTAACGACCTCCTTAAGGGGTACGAAGTCCGAACGAATTCTTTTTTGAGAGAGCTGTAGAATAAGGTTTTGAGCTTCGTCAAGGAGCTCGTTAGCTTCAAGCTTTGCTTCGTAACTCTCCTTGATAATACGGGTGCAGACCTGAATAAGCGAACGAACAAGAGATTTCTCTTCCACAATACGGGCATAGTATTCGACGTTAGCTGCAGTAGGTACAACATTTACGATTTGAGCTAAGTACTCCATGCCCCCCACGCTCTCAAGTTTCCCCTTCTGCCTGAGTTTCTCTGCAAGGGTAACCAAGTCACAGACCTTGTCTTCATCGAAAAGTTCGATCATACTTTCAAAAATGACTCGATGTGCTTCATAGTAAAAATCCTCAGGACGGAGAATCTCGAGAGCTTTGAGCAGCGCTTCCCGATCGAGGAGCATAGACCCCAAGGTAGCTTGTTCTGCCTCTACGCTATGGGGAGGAATACGGTCAACGCTCAGCGCGTTCCACTCCCTCAGGGAAGATTTTCACCAGCAAAGTGGCCGTTATACCATGTCCAAGGTTAACCCTAACCCTATGTTCTCCCAGGTCCTTAATAGGCTCCTCGAGTTCGATACACTTTTTATCGAGCTCCCGCTGGAGCTCCTGAGACACACGATCAGCAATCTCCTTAGAGGTTAAGGATCCGTAGAGCTTTCCTGTTTCACCAGCTTTTTTAAAGAATTCAAGCACCAAGCCATCAAGGCGTTTCTTCAACGCCTCCGCTTCAGCAAGTTCTTTCTCTTCTATCCTCGACCTTCTGCGACGAATGGCCTCAAGCTGGGACAGGTTGGCGGAAGTTGCTTCAACCGCCAGCTTCTTAGGAAAGAGGTAATTCCGCGCATACCCACGCCGAACCTCGACAACGTCACCCTCTTTTCCCAAATTCTCGACACTCTTGAGGAGAATAACCTTCACGCGTGTTACACCCCCTCTTACTGCTTCATACTCAGCTTGCGGAAATCAAAGAGCACATCAAGCACGCCCAGAAGACTCAAAAAGGAAGAGAGCAACGGATGGAAGAGCAAAAAGACCAAAATGCCTACTCTGACCATTTTTGACTGGATGTACTTCCCCAAGAAATAGTATACCAAAGACAAACCTTGGAAAAGGAAGAGGAGTTGTGTGACGATTTGTAAGTTGAGTCCGATCTTTCCAAAAGCCGTAGAACCCCCGAGAAAAATGAGCACCCACCCAAGCGCAAAAGCCCAAAAAACCGACTTAGGAAGTCGCCACTCTGAGAAAGGGGGGACATCGGGAAAGGGAATACCCAATCGCTTTCCAATCCACCGACCCAGAAGGAAGTTGCAAACCGTGTCAAAAAGTGACGCTACAACAAGCAAAGCAGGTACGGCAAGACGCACAAGCTCCACAAAACTCTCGATGTTGGGAAGATTTTGAGAAACCCACGGAGCACGTTTCAGAGTCTCCTCTAAAAAATGGATGTTCTCGGTTAGGGGATTCTTCCCCACAACAGCAAGGGCTATCCCTATAAGAGCAAGCTTTGAAAGAAGAGAAACCCCCGTGTTGAGCGCGAGAACTTCAAAAAGAGCGTATTTTTTTCTAATTGTGGCACCCATAGCAATACCAAGAAGAGAAAACCCTACAAGGCATGTTATAGCTTGCATAAGCCCCGCAAGTCCAAAAATGAGCATACTAGCTACAATAGATGCCAGAAACCCTACGCGTACGCCCCACCGGATGACGAGAAACATCACAGGAAGGGGACAGAAAAAACTCACCAAAATCCCCAGCACAGGAATGTATATGGAAGCGAGGTATAAAACAACCGTGAGGGTGGCAAAGAAGGCCCCCTCTACGGTTGATCGGACGCTCCTCATGGGGAGCAGCTACTCGATAATGTACGGCAAGAGCGCCATTTCTCGCGCTCTCTTAATTGCCTGGGCAAGTCTTCTCTGGTGCTTCGCACAGTTTCCGCTAATACGCCGGGGGATGATTTTGCCCCGTTCGCTGAGGAATTTCTGGAGAGTCTCTACATCCTTGTAGTTGATATGTGCCTTTCCCAGGCAAAAGATACATACTTTCTTTTTTTTCCGAAAAAACCTCTTCCTCAAAGTACGCTCTTCTCGCTCAACAGCCACGCTCTAATCCTCCTCTCAAGAAAGCTCAAAATGCCTTTCTTCTGTAACCGGTAGACAACTGGTGAGACGCTTAACTTCCTGAGCTACAATTTCATACGCTTTCCTTTTTTGTCCACCCTGATCCTCAAAAATACGCACTTGAATCCTCCCTTCCACAAAAACCCAGTCTCCCCGCTTCAGGTTCTCTCCACAAAAAAGCGCAAGATCTCTCCAGGCCACGACCTGAAGATAATCAAAATACTCCCGACTCTCCTCGCCACTTCCTCCTCGCAGTACAGCTACAGAGAAGCTGGTTACCGGTATCCCATTTGGGACGTAGCGAACAACCGGGCTTTGAGTAAGAAAGCCGATAAGGAAAACCTTATTCAGGGTAGGTCGTTGCATCACTTGCTTGAACTGCGACAGGATCTTCAGGTTTTTTCTCCGCTTTCACCAGGATATGGCGAAGAATATCTTCAGTGTACCGAGCAATCCTGGATACTTCAGCCACATTCCGAGGGGAGAGACTAAATCGAAGAAAGACGTAATACCCTTCTTTCTGTTTATCGATGGGGTATGCTAGTCTCCGCTTTCCCCAGAAGTCCACACCATGGACCATTCCCCCCTGTACAACTATGGTGGTTTTGAGCTTTTCTACAACTCCTCGTACAGCCTCTTCGCTCAGAGTTGGTCGGATGACAACGCCAAGCTCATACTCCTGCATAGTTTCACCTCCCTTTGGACTTGCGGCCCCACTTCTTAGAGTGGAGCAGGGAATACGTTTCTCTACGTACCTTCTTGCCAGGAGCTCAAGTACTCCCTTTGGCGAGGAGTCATTTCCTCGAGCCGAATACCAAGCGCAAGAAGCTTGAGGCGAGCGACCTCCTCGTCGATTTCCGAAGGAACCTTATATACCCTCCTCTCAAGGCGCCCAGCGTGTTCCACAAGATATGCCACAGAAAGCGCCTGATTAGCAAAGCTCATATCCATGACCGAGGGTGAATGCCCTTCGGCACACGCTAAGTTTACCAGTCGCCCTTCCCCAAGGAGATATAACCGCTTCCCATTTTCCAACGTGTACTCCTCCACAAGAGGTCGAACAACTCTTTTTGAGGTACTCACTGCCTCAAGAGCAGCAATATCAATCTCCACATTAAAGTGACCAGCGTTAGCCAGGATTGCTCCGTCCCGCATAAGGAAAAAATGTTCCTTTCGAATAACCGCTACATTGCCAGTTGCAGTCACAAAAACATCACCCCATGCTGCTGCCTCCGTCATAGACATGACTTCGTTGCCATCCATAAGAGCTTCAAGCGCTCGTACTGGATGCACCTCCACAACGGCAACCCTTGCCCCCATTCCCCTTGCCCGAAGAGCAATACCACGACCACACCATCCATACCCCACAACCACAAAACGTTTCCCCGCAAGGAGAATATGGGTGGCTTGCAAAATGCCCTCAATGGTACTTTGTCCTGTTCCATAGCGATTATCAAACATGTGTTTTGTATCAGCATCGTTAACTGCAATGATCGGATAAGCAAGACGACCACTCTGCTCCAAACTTCGGAGTCGAATAACCCCTGTCGTGGTTTCTTCCGTTCCTCCGATGATCTCAGCGCACAAATCTTCCCCTCTTTGGTGCGCCGTTGAAGTAAGGTCAGCTCCGTCATCCATGGTAATATGCGGGTGAGCTTCAAGGACCTTTCCGATATGCCCGTAATAGGTGTCTTTGTCCTCCCCTCGAAGAGCGAAGACATGAACTCCAAAATCCCCAACAAGCGAGGCAGCCACATCATCTTGAGTACTCAACGGATTCGACGCACACAGAAAAACTTCAGCTCCGCCCTCTTTAAGAGTCACGGCAAGAACAGCAGTTTCCGCCGTCACATGAAGGCATGCTCCGATACGTATTCCCTGCAATGGACGAGTACGCGACCAACGCGATGCGATCTCGGTAAGTACCGGCATTTCCCTCTTGGCCCATTCTATTTTCTGACGTCCCAGGGGAGCAAGTCCAAGGTCACGAACATGGTATGCCATTTCTGTACCCCTTTCTATCTATAATCCTGCCAGCTCTCGAAGAAGCTCAACCTTGTCCGTCTTCTCCCAACTGAAGTCTGGATCATTCCTCCCGAAATGGCCGTAAACCGCAGTCTTTTTGTAAATCGGCCTACGAAGCCCCAAGTGCTTAATGATTGCCCCAGGACGGAGGTCAAAAACTTCCTTGACGATTTCGAGTATCCTTTCATCAGGGATCTTTCCGGTACCGAAAGTGTTGACGGCCATTGAGACGGGTCGTGCAACACCGATGGCGTAAGCCACTTGGAACTCACAACGGTCTGCAAATCCTGCAGCGACGATGTTTTTTGCAACATAACGAGCTGCATAACTTCCAGAGCGGTCGACTTTCGTGGGATCTTTTCCAGAGAAACACCCTCCCCCATGCCTTCCCACGCCGCCATATGTATCCACAATAATCTTTCTCCCAGTGAGTCCTGTATCACCCTGAGGGCCACCGATTACAAATCTTCCGGTGGGGTTGACAAGAATTCGAGTACGACTGTCCAAGAATTCTGGTGGGATAACAGGTCGAATAACGTGCTCAATAATGTCCTCCCGAAGGGTGTCAAGGGAAACATCAGGATGGTGCTGAGCAGAGACGATGATGGTATCAACGCGAACCGGCTTGTCATCTTCATAGTCGACCGTCACCTGAGTTTTTCCGTCCGGACGGAGATAAGGAATGATTCCCTTTTTGCGGACCTCCGCAAGGCGGAAAGCAAGGGCATGAGCCATGGCTATGGGGAAAGGCATAAGCTCTGGAGTTTCGTTGCAGGCGTATCCGTACATCATTCCTTGATCCCCGGCACCAAGTGAAAGCTCCTCGTCTTCAACTTCTTCCCCCATTTTGACTTCTAGGGAACGGTTGACCCCAAGGGCTATATCCGGAGACTGTTCGTCAATCGCCGTGAGAACCGCACAAGTCTCAAAGTCAAAACCGTACTTTGCCCGAGTATATCCGATATCTCGTATTGTGTTCCTCGCAATGCGAGGAATGTCCACGTATGTTCTTGTGGTCATCTGACCCGCCACGAGCACAAGACCCGTTGCTACTAAGGTTTCTACTGCCACACGTCCATAGGGATCCTCTGCAAGAACCGCATCAAGAATGGCATCAGAAATCTGATCAGCGATTTTGTCTGGATGACCTTCAGTGACCGATTCAGAAGTGATTTGGTACTTTCGTGCCATTACGTTACCTCCTTTCCTCTTGCACATTCCTTACCTCCCTGACAAAATCAAGGAGTTAAGGTAACACACCTCTTGGGGAAAGTCAATCAATTTCGTCAAGGAGGTCAAGACCATCGCGTTCAGAGTACACAACTCGAGCTCTTTGCCAGAGCTTCTCAAGGTTATAGAATTCCCGTTCCTCTTGGCGAAATACATGCACGATCACATCGCCATAATCGATGAGAATCCATTCCCCAGTATCCTCACCTTCCACGTGGAAAGGACGGAGTCCCATCTCTTCGAGCACCTTAAGAATTTCCTCAGCAACCGCTTTTGTTTGTAGCGGTGAAGAACCGCTACAGAGAACCCAGTAGTCCGAGAATGGAAAAAGACCCCGCAGATCCAATACAGTTACATCAAAAGCTTTTTTCTTTTCAATAGCCTCTTTGGCTTTGCGAATGACTTCCTGAATCCTCATGCGTCTCTCTCCCCTTGGCGAAAAACCCCTGGATTCTCTCCCGGGCCACCTCAAGTTGAGGTCCCCAAAAACTCAATCCATTAAGATACACAGGTTCTCCAGGAAGGATATCCATACTCACCTGCTTCTCCTCAAGTCCTTTAAACCAAAGGGCAAGCTGAAGAATCTTCTCAAGCGGGATATTCGTATGCAAAGCGGTTTTCAAGCTCTCAAGCAGAGAGGGGAGATGGGCAAGTACACTTGGATCCTGAACTTTAGCAAGCAACGCCTGCAGGAAAACCTGTTGCCGCTTGATTCTCCCAATGTCCCCTAAAGGATCGTGACGGAACCGAACGTACTGCAGAGCTTCTTTCCCATTCAACACCCGCCTTCCTGGTTTAAGGTTAATGGTAAGTCCTTGCGCTCTATCAACGTAATACATTGGCTTCTCGACTTCGATTTCTACTCCGCCCAAAGCATCAACAACCCGCTCAAAAGCTTCGTAATTCACTTCTACAAAGTAAGGAATTTCTATGTGCAGGTTGTCCTCAAGGGTTGCCTTCAAAAGCTCTATCCCTCCCCGGGCATAAGCATGGTTCGCTTTATCATAACCAACTCCTGGAATAAGCATTCGCGAATCTCGAGGGACAGAAAAAAGAAGTATCTCTCTTGATTCGGTATTGATGAACACGAGAATAATAGTGTCACTCCGAAGGGGTTTGATGCTATCCTGTCCTACAACAAGGATACAGGTGTTCTCTGGGATTGCGTATCCCATAACCCTTTTGACAACAGTCCATCGAAAAGGGGTTTCGAAACCAAAAAGGAGTAAGGCGAAGAGGATAGCAAAACCGATAAGGAAACCAAGGATAAGATAAAAAACTTTCCAGCCCCGTTTCATGAGAAACTCCTTCCTTTAGTCAAGAGCTGCACTTCCTTGTTCCACGATCGCAGGCTCTCTGGATGAATAACCCCACATGTCGCAAGGAGGTACTTCATTTTCGCTCGAAGTGCCAGAACGTACCCCTCTTGAAGATCCTTTAAGGCAACTTTCCGAATACTCTCGGCTTCACAGAACTCTCGACCCGGTTCGGCAATGTCAGCCACAAAAATCACCTTATCGAATGTAGTCATTTGCTCACAACCAGTAGCGTGCCAACGAATCGCCCGCAGAATCCGGAAATCCCGGAAACCAAGTTCTCTCTCGAGAAGCTCTGGTCCTACAAGTGCATGGAGGACTTCAGGAATTATGACTTCTTGTTGCAGGTATGGAGGCAGAAGTTCAAGAAGAGTTTCTACTGGCAGATCCCGAGCACAATCGTGGAGAAGACCCGCAATGTACGCTCGATGCGCATCCTCTCCATAGATCTTTGCAAAATGCTCCGCTTCCCTTGCTACTCGCAGCGAATGGGCTACCCGAGAAGGGGAGAGAAACTTTTCCAGAAACTCCATGAGTTTCTTCTCAGTCACGATAGAGTCGGTTCTTGTAAATATAATTCTCCACCGCCTCCGGGAGAAGGTACTTGATGGATTCCCCTCGCTTTACCCTCCGACGTATTTCCGAAGAGGAGATAGCCAGGGCCGAAACCTCGATAATTTTCACCCGATCTTTAAACGGTTCTTCAAGCTGCTGCAGACGATACCCAGGACGGGAAGCAGCAACAAAGGTACAGAGACGAAGGAGTTCCTCCGGGTTATTCCAGGTCGAAATCTGAGCAAAGGCATCAGCTCCAGTGATGAAATAAATCTCCGTGTCCTCACCCCACAAGGATTTAAAGTACCGTACAGTGTCAATAGAGTATGATGGCCCTGGACGCTCGATCTCCACGCGGGAAACACTAAAGTAGGGGTTCGTGATAGTTGCAAGTACAACCATAAGGTATCTGTGTTCTGGGTCGGTAATTTTTTGGCCAATCTTGTGGGGTGGTCGTCCAGAAGGAACGAAAACAACTTCTTCAAGCCCAAAATAATCCCGTACCTCTTCAGCAGTTACGAGATGCCCATAGTGAATTGGATCAAATGTTCCTCCCATGATGCCCTTTTTGGGCAACGCTTCCACCCCCATCATTCTCGAATCTGTCCAGAACCATATACAACAAATTTCCAGGTTGTAAGTTCTCGCAGGCCCATCGGTCCACGAGCATGAAGTTTTTGGGTACTAATACCAATCTCTGCTCCCATTCCGAATTCTCCACCGTCAGTGAATCGAGTAGAAGCATTGATAAACACTGCCGCCGAGTCAACTTTGGTGACAAACTCCATGGCATGGGCATAGTTAGAGGTCACAATGGCATCAGAGTGATGCGAGCCATATTTATTAATGTGATGAATGGCTGCTTCAAGGCTCTCCACGACGCGAACTGCGATAATGAGATCAAGATATTCTGCGTACCAGTCATCCTCGCAAGCTGGCACGACTTCGGGCACAATTTGCCTTGTCCTCTCGCATCCCCGTATCTCAACACCCTTTGCCTTAAGCGCCGAAACAATACGAGGAAGAAACTCTGGAGCAATGTGCTCGTGAACAAGAAGCGTTTCGCAAGCATTGCAAACACTCGGACGCTGTGTTTTGGCGTTCACAACGATTTTCTCCGCCATATCAAGGTCCGCAGTCGCATCAACATACACGTGACAGTTGCCAACCCCCGTTTCAATGACCGGAACACGGGCGTTTTCGACAACTGTACGAATGAGATCAGCTCCTCCCCGAGGAATAACTACATCTATGTACTCTCGGAGAGAGAGAAGAAACTTCACATCCTCATGGCTTTCACTCTCTACAAGCCCAACGCAATTTTCGGGCAGCGAGCACTCACGGAGAGCCTCGTGCACAACTTCCACTAAAGCCCGGTTGGAAGAGAGCGCAGAACTGCTTCCCCGAAGGACAACAGCATTCCCCGCCTTTACGCATAATCCCACACTGTCAATGGTCACATTAGGCCTGGCCTCGTAGATGACAGCCACGACACCCAGAGGAACGCGTACTCTCGTGACTAAAAGCCCATTAGGTCGCCTTGTGCCATCGATGACCTCTCCGACTGGGTCAGGCAAAGCAGCAATGTTCCGAAGCCCCAAAGCCATGTCCATGATACGCTTTTCATTCAACGCTAAACGGTCAAGGAGCGACTGTTTCATAGAGGATGCCTTGGCTTTTTCCAGATCCTGAAGGTTAGCTTCAAGAATACGCTGTTTCTTCTCTATGAGCTTATCCGCAAGACACAGGAGAAAAGCGTTTTTCTGCGCAGAAGAGAGACAAGCAAGAATCGGCGAAGCTTCCTTCGCTCTTCGAGCAACATCTTGGATGGCCTCTTTCATTTTTCCATCCCCCCAAATAGCACAACGTCGTCTGCGTGAATAACCTCCTCACTCCATTCTCGATGGCCGAGAACCTTCTCAATCGCCGTACTCCGCAATCCTCGGATCTTTCTGAGTTCCTCGGAAGAATAATTCACTATTCCCCTCCCGATGAGTACATCACTCGTATCTCGTATTTCCACACAATCCCCTGCATCGAAGTGACCCGAAAGGTCCACAATTCCCGCAGGAAGAAGACTTTTACCTTCAAAAAGGGCTCTTTTCGCTCCGTCATCAATTTTGATTGCACCCTGCGGGATCATGCCAAAAGCAATCCATCGCTTCTTTCCTCTGAGGAAACGTTCTGCAGGGTGAAAAAACGTCCCTAAACTTTCACCAGCGAGAAGGCGCGGTATAACCCCAAAATCCTTCCCTGAAGCTATCACCACCCCAATGCCAGAAAGGGTGGCAATTTTCGCCGCCAAGATTTTACTCCGCATCCCTCCAGTGGCAAGAGCACTCCCTTTATCCCCTGCCATGCGCTCTACCTCGGCATCGATGACTTGAACCTCTGAGATGAGCTTTGCATCTGGGGTATAACGAGGGTCACCGCTGTAAAGCCCAGCGACGTCCGAGAGAATTATGAGAAGATCAGCACCAATGATAGAGGCAACAAGAGCTGAAAGTCGATCGTTATCGCCGAATTTAATCTCCTCGACAGCAACAGTATCGTTTTCGTTCACAATGGGGAGCACTCCAAGTTTCAAGAGGGCTTCGAAAGTATTCCGAGCATTCAAATACTTCGAGCGATTGTGCACATCCTCAGGAGCTAAAAGAATCTGTGCTACCCGTACTCCAAGCTCAGAAAAGACAGAGCAATACTGTTGCATAAGGATGCTCTGCCCGATCGCTGCCATAGCCTGCTTGAAAGGGATATCATGTCGTCTCTTCGTAACCCCAAGAGTACTCATGCCACACGCTACAGCGCCCGAAGAAACGAGAACAACTTCCTTTCCCTCTTGCCGTACAGCAACGAGATTTGCGGCAAGAGACCGTAATCGTTGAGGAGAAAGCGATAATCCCTCAACGAGCAACGACGTTCCGACTTTGACGACAAGACGACGAGCATTCTTTATGAATGTTCTTCTGTCCATCCCAAGAACATGAGAGTTTTCCCCGTCCAAACGAATCGATACGCACCAATCTCAATGGTACTCTGGGGAGGTATAACCTCAAAGTACCGAAAAAATCCGACTCTCTCGAGTTCTTTGTTGAGTTCCTCTCCATTCTTTTCAGGGGGATGTTCCTGAAGAAGTTGTTCAAGAAACTGGGAAGCAAAACGATACACCCGAGGAGAAGAAGACCTATTTCTCGCTACCGATTCTTGTAGGCAACTTGGAATGCTGATTTTTTCCTCAAGAACTCTGAGCTTTTCTACTACTACGTTCAGGAGCTCAGTGACACCAAGGCGAGTCACTGCCGAAATTCCTATCCCTTCAATTCCTTCCTGAAGGAGCCTTTGAGTGAAAGATGCCCAATTCTCTCGGGCCTCGGGAAGATCTAATTTCGTCCCTACAACGAGGAAGGGCTTGGAAAGGAGTGTGGGACTATACTGAGCAAATTCTTGGCGAAGGATCCAGAAGTCCTTCCAGGGATCCCCTGAGTAGGGGGAAGCCATATCAACAAGACAAAGAATAAGCCTTACTCGCTCGACGTGCCGGAGGAACTCAAGACCCAACCCCGCTCCTTGACTTGCTCCTTCGATAATGCCAGGAATATCCACCATAACAAAAGATGTATCACAATGCCGCACCACTCCTAAGGTAGGATGTGTTGTCGAGAAAGGATACGGAGCGATACGGGGTTTTGCATCACTGACTACTGAAAGGAGAGTTGATTTACCTGCATTTGGAAGACCTGCTAATCCCACGTCAGCAATAAGCTTAAGCTCAAGGCGAAGCTTACGACGTTCTCCCTCCTCACCTCGCAAAGCAAAGCGGGGAGCACGATTCGTCGCAGTAGCAAAGGAGGCATTGCCTTTCCCTCCCCGTCCACCTCGGGCTACTAGCACCTCCATACCATCCACCACGAGGTCAGCAAGGAGTTCACCACTCTCTGCATCAACAACCTGAGTCCCTATAGGAACCTCGATGATGACATCTTTCCCCTTCGCACCGTGTTGCTTTTTCCCCCTTCCAGGTTCCCCATGGGGCGCTTGATAGACAGATTGTAAAGTCACGTCGTAAAGGGTTTTCTTCCGCGCAGTAGCTCGCAAAAAAACGCTGCCGCCATCCCCCCCATCGCCCCCGTCAGGACCACCTTTAGGGACGTATTTCTCTCGACGAAAATGAACCGCCCCGTCTCCTCCCCGACCTCCTCGAACCTCAATAAAAGCTCGATCTACAAATCCAGTCATGCGGGAACCTGAGGAAGAACGGAAACTCGCTTCCGATTTCCTCTTGTTTCAAAAACAACGTATCCATCCTTAAGGGCGAAGAGAGTATAGTCACGACCTACTCCTACGTTTGTTCCTGGCTTAATCCGGGTTCCTCGCTGCCGAACGATGATACTCCCTGCACGAACAAACTGTCCCCCGTAAGCCTTGACCCCCAGATATTTCGGATTACTGTCTCTTCCGTTCCTTGCACTCCCACCACTCTTCTTATGCGCCATAATTATGACACCTCCGGTACCTCAATTTTCTCAATCCGCACTACAGTCATCGGCTGACGGTGTCCTCTCTTCCGACGGTAATTGACCTTTGGTTTGTATTTGAAAACGATGATCTTACGGGAACGTCCTACACTCACCACACGACCTGTAACCTTTGCTCCATCAAGGTACGGCTTACCAACCAGAATTGCTCCCTCTTTCCGAGCAAGAAGTACTCGATTGAAAACAACCTCCTCGTTAGCCGAAGCAAGGGCACAATCAACCCTAAGAAGAGATCCTTCCGTTACTCCATACTGCTTTCCAGCAGCTTCAATTATGGCGAACATACAATTTCACCTCCCCGAATCGGACGGTAATTTACCATAGATACTCCTTTGCGTCAAACGCTATGAAATTTCCTCAAAACGTGCTCGAACTTCCTCTTCACCTACACCAACAATGTTGTACCTCCGAGGTGGTAGGCTCTTACTCACTTTCCAAAGAATCTCCTTCCCGTACAACTTCCTCAAGTTCTGCAAGAATCGCTCTCCTTGAGAAGCAAGGTATCCCCCTAATTCCTCTCCTACCACAAAACTAAGAACTGAAGAGGTGGTGTGACGAAATATTTCTTCAATTTTCCGCAAGAGATGAACTGCTATAGTCTCAAGAGAAAGAATTCTTCCTTCTCCCTCACAGAAAGGACAAGGTTCCCGCAGAAGAGAATCAAGGCTCTTCCGAACACGCTTCCTAGTCATCTCCACAAGGCCAAGCTCGCTCATCTCTATGACCGTGCATCGTGTCCTGTCCCGACTCAGGAATTCCTCGAGAGCTCGGACAACCTGCCGGCGGTGTTCTTTTTTCTCCATGTCAATGAAGTCAATGAGGATGATGCCACCAATGTCCCTCAGGCGGACTTGACGAGCAATTTCTTCTGCAGCCTCAAGATTTGTCTTGAGGATTGTCTCTTGAAGATCCCTTTTCCCCACGAATTTACCCGTGTTGACATCAATAACAGTCATGGCTTCTGTTCGATCAAATACGAGGTATCCTCCACTCCGTAACCAGACCTTCCGACTCAAAGCCTTTTCAATCTCCTTGTGGAGACCAAAATGCTCAAAGATGTTCTCTCGACTCTCGAAGAAGTACACTCGTTCAGCAAGGTGTGGAGCAACAGACTCGATGAAGTCTTTCAGTTTCTGGTACCCAAAGAAGGAGTTAATCCAAATATGCTCCACACTCTCATCGACCACATCCCGGACAAGGGCATAGATAAGGCTTGCTTCCTGGTAAAGGAGCGCCGGAGCAGCAGTTATCTCTGCCTTTTTTTTAATCCGCTCCCACAGGCGTACCAGAGACTCGATATCCTCTCGAATTTCTTCAGCGCTCTTACCCTCGGCAGCTGTTCGAATAATAACCCCAGACCCACTCGGCCGTACACGCTCCACAATCTTCTTCAACCGCTCCCGCTCTTCGCCAGAAGCGATACGGTGAGAAACGCCTACGACATCCATACCTGGCATGAACACAACGTACCGTCCGGGAAGGGTGATCTTTGTGGAAACACGAGCACCCTTCGTTCCCATAGGTTCTTTAGCTACTTGAACGATAATCTCTTCGCCAACCCGCACGAGGTTCTCAATACGTACGTCTTTTCTTTTTTCATCAAGGAGCATATCTCCCACAAAGAGAAAGGCATTCTTGTCGAGGCCAATATTAACGAAAGCCGACTGAATTCCCGGAAGCACGTTCTCTACAACACCTTTGTATATGTTCCCCGCAAGACGTAACTCTAAGGCCCGCTCAAAAAAGAACTCTACAACCTTCCCGTCTTCAAGGAGCGCAGCTCGTGTTTCTACCTCGGACATATCAATCACAATATCTCTCCGCAATGCACATCCTCCGTTTCTTTCCCCTCAGACAAGAATTCTCTCCTTCAAAATTCTTTCCGGAAAAGGATAACAGTACTCTGTCGTAAGGAGGGAGGCAAATTTTAAAGGATTCCAGAGGAGTCGCTCTCCCTCAAAGAGAAATGATATCACAGAGGAAGTCTCTTCCACACTTTCAAGCAATGTAACACCCTCGGGAAGAATAAGCGATCGCTTGGGTAAAGATGTTCGGAAAAAAAAGGTGTATACTATGCCTCGCAGGATTTTCTGGAGAGGAGGATCAAAAGGGGCGAGAGCACAAACTTCTTCAACGCCCAACTCATTAGGAACTTCGGAAGAAAGCTTTTCGTACAACTCATAAGGCAACATTGGCTCTCCACAAAGAACCTCAAAGTACTCTGCTTTGCTCTCCACACCAAGGGGGGTTGCAAAAGGAAACGAAAAAAGAGGTCGGGGGTTGAATCCTTGGGAGTAGAGAACGGGAATTCTCACTCGACGAAAAACCCGTTCCCACATCCTGTACATATCAAGATGAGAGAGAAGGTGAAATGGCGAAAACTTACGATACCGTATTCGATACCGAAACTTTGTCACCGCTACACACCCCACACCGTGTGCATCCTCTCCCAGGAAGGCACGTGGGACTCAAAAGGCCCTGCCGAGCACGTTCGTACTCTCCACGGAGGAAATCTATGTTGACTCCGCAGGAGATGTGTCCCCAAGGAAGCGCTTCATCGAAGGAGCGCTCTCTATATATGTAGAAGGCAAGGTCGATCCCCTCCTCTTCCAATGCCTCCTTCCATCTTTCAAAAAGGAAATGTTCCTGCCAACTCTCAAGGATACCCCCCTTCCGATACACCCGTTCGACAACACTCGAAAGTCTCCGATCACCCCGAGCAAGAAGAGCCTCAACCTGGCTCATCTCAAAGGAAGACCAATGATATCGTACAGAAGACTTGAGAGGGCGAAGGAGATTCCCCAAAAGACGCATTTTTGCCTGGAGATTTTCCTTCCGCTCCTGAGGAGCCCACTGAAAAGGCGTATGAGGCTTGGGGACAAAAGCAGCAATGCTCAAATGGACTTTCGCGTCCTTTCTGAAGCTTTTTCCAACAGCAATAATCTCTCGAACAGTGGTCGCTATGCCGTGGATATCTTCCTCTTTTTCAAAAGGCAATCCAATCATAAAGTACAACTTAAGATCCTGCCAAGAGGAAGAAAAGGCACTCTCCGCAGCAGCAAGAATCTCCTCATCCCGCAGACCCTTATTAATGACGTTACGCAGTCTCTCGGTACCTGCCTCAGGAGCGAAAGTGAGCGTGCTTTTTCGTACTCTTTGCAAGCTTCTTGCAATGTTCACACTAAAGGTATCCATGCGCAACGAGGGCAAAGAAACATTCACTCGATATGGCTCCAGGAGCCGTGAGAGTCTCTCCACGAGTTCCTCGATACAAGAGTAATCAGTACTGCTCAGAGCAAGGAGAGAAATCTCCTCATAACCACTTGTTGCAAGAAGATCAAGGGCAATTTCGATAACCTGTTCTAAAGGGCGTTCTCGTTTTGGTCGATAAATCATCCCTGCTTGGCAGAAACGACACCCTCGCGTACATCCTCGTGCAATTTCAATAGCAATTCGATCGTGAACAATATCCACGTATGGCACAATGGTTTGGCGTGGAAAGAAAGCCTGCTCTAGATCCCGAACAACCTGGCGCCGTATTGGTGTCTGCTGGGAAACGGAAGGGACGTATATCCCTGGGAAACGGGAGAGTTCAAAAAGCACCTGATCTCTCCGTTGTCCTTTCGTGTCCATGAGAAAGCGCACAATATCAGCAAGAACTTCTTCTGCCTCCCCAACAAAAAAGGCGTCAAAAAACGGTACCAAAGGTTCCGGATTAACTGTACAGGGTCCTCCCCCAAGAATAATTGGAAACCGTTCGTCACGATCGCTCTGCCGTAAGGGAATCCCAGAGAGATCAAGAAGGTACAGCACACTTGTGTAGCTGAGCTCATGCTGCAAGCTTATACCAAGGAGGTCAAAGGAAGAGACTGGTTTCTTTCGCTCAAGCGAAAAAAGAGGAATACCAAGCTCTCTAAGTTTCCTTCCCATATCAGGCCAAGGGAGGAAAACCCGCTCTGCTTGCACCCCAGGAATGGCATTTAGCAACCCATAAAGGATACGCAAACCCACGTGAGACATCCCCACTTCGTAGGTATCGGGAAAGGCCAAAGCTACCGTGTAACGAATTTCTTCATCGGACTTCACGATGATGTTTTTTTCTCTTCCAAGGTACCGACCTGGACGCTCCACTGAAAGCAAAGTCAGGCCAGAGAAAAGTTCCCGTTCTATATCCATCGCTTTTTCTCACCTTCCTCAATTTCCCAGGCGATACGAGTGACAATGCCAGCACAAGCGAGATACACGACAAGCGAGCTTCCGCCGTAGCTCACAAAAGGTAGGGGAATGCCGGTTACTGGAGCAATACCAAGGTTCATGCCAATGTTCACGCCCACTTGAAAAAGGAGCATCAGTCCAAAAAGAGACGCGAAGAACTGCTTCTCAAGCTCACGGGCCTTCGTTGCAGTATCAAGAATAGCCCAAAAAAGGACTCCAAAAAGACAAATGATCACCATACCTCCCACAAAACCAAGCTGTTCACACCACGAAGCGAATATGAAATCAGTGTAGCGAGCGGGAAGAAAACGAAGCTGCGTCTGTTTTCCTGAAAGCCATCCCTGACCAAGAACACCCCCTGCTCCAATAGCAATCTGTGACTGCACAACGTTGTACCCGCTTCCTAAAGGGTCCTGCCAAGGATCGAGGAAAGCAAGGATTCTCCTTCGTTGGTAATCTCTAAGGAGGAACCAAGATACCGGGAAAAGCCCCAGAAGGATCCCAAAGAGCATCCCAAGCTTTTTTGCTTGCCATCCTCCTACAAGGAGGGCACCAAGCCATATCACTCCAAAGACCAGTGCCGTGCCAAGATCTGGCTCGAGGAAAATCAGAAACGCAGGAAGTCCTGCAAGAAAGGCGCTTTTCACGAGGAGACTCCAAAACCCAAGGGTATCCCGGTTAACGCTGAAGTACCAGCTAAGGAAGAGAAGAAAGGCAAACTTGGCAATCTCCGAAGGTTGTACAGAACGCGAGAAAAGCCACCGCTTTGCCCCGGTTTCATCGCTTTCCCCAAAAACAAGCACCGCGCCAAGGGCAAGCACTGAGAGGCAATACCATATCCAGCTCCGCTTCAAAAACCACTGGAAGTCGGTAAGCCGGAAAAGGACAAAGATCCCCCATCCAGCAAGGTTCCACAGAAACTGCCTTCCGGAAAAACTTCGCCCCCAGGGACTCTCTCCCCTTAACGGATCAACACTATACACCGCAGCAACACCCAAAGCGCAAAGCGATATAACCATAAGACAGAGAAGATAATCCCGACGCATTACACACCTCGCTCCCGGAGAAGCCACTCAATGATACGTCTCGCCACTTGCGCAGCCTCACCGCTCCCATCACCACCGTGCTCTACGAGGACGAGGAAAACGAATCGAGGATTTTCAGATGGGAAAAACCCTCCAAACCAAGAGTGCTCTCTCCCCTGAGGATTCTGGGCTGTTCCAGTCTTCGCTGCAAGTCTCACCGGTAAACCTCGGCAATGCCACCCTGTTCCTTGAGTCACAACCTTTTCCATGCCCCGGATAACGGCATCCCACGTTTGAGGATGAAGTGGAACTATCCTCCTGAGGTACGGCTTTATCTCCCGTACGATACGCCCTTCTGTGTCCACAACCCGAGAAAGGACATGAGGATCGTATATCTTACCCCGATTCGCCACTGCACAGAAGAGGAGGTACATCTCAAAGGGGGTTACAAGGAGATACCCCTGACCGATGGACAGATTCATCGTGTCCCCAGGATACCATATCTCTTTCAAAGCGTCTTGTTTCCACTCGGGGGTTGGAAAAAGACCGGTCCTCACTCCTGGAAGGTCAAGGTTTGGATGCTCTCCAAACCCAAACATTTTAGCGTATCGAGCGATTCTCTCTGGACCTAAACGCAACCCGAGAGTATAAAAGACCACGTTACAAGACTGAGCAATAGCTTCTTCAAAGGACACTCTTCCATGCCCCTCCTTTCTCCAACAGAAGTATCGGCGGCCACCGTACTCAAAATACCCAGGACAGAAAAATACCTCCCGTGAAGCAACAACTTTTTCCTCCTGTGCAGCAAGAGCAACAAGGATTTTGAACAGAGAGCCAGGTGGATACAATGCCTGCGTGGGGCGTACCAACAGTGGATTTGATGCTCCCCGCACAAGGCGTAACCACTCTTGAGCAGTAATGCCCTTACTGAAGGGATTCGGATCGAAGCTAGGTTTACTCACAAAAGCAAGAATCTCCCCACTTTTGGGATCACCAACGATGATTACACCATTCTTTCCCCCCAGAGCCTCATAACACGCCCTCTGAAGCTCCCCATCAATGGTTAACTGGAGAGAATGGGTAAAGCTTGGTGGACGGAAATCAAGAACTTGGACAACGTTACCCAAAGCGTCGACTTCTATGCGTCGATACCCCTCTTTGCCTCGAAGGATACTCTCGTAAAAAGCTTCGACACCACTTTTTCCAATTCTATCTTCAGCCCTATACCCCATCTTGCCAAATGCTTTCAGCTCATCAGGACTTATCCTTCCCACATATCCTACAACTGGAGCAAGTATTTCCCCGAATTCGTAACTCCGTACCGGATACGTTTCAATCAACACTCCTGGAAGGGTTCCTCGGTTCTCCTCAATTCTGATAACATCCTCGAGAGAAACATCCTCAAGGAGCACTATCTCACCCGCTCCTCGCTCCCTAAGGGAAAACGTCACATTCTTTCCGAGAATGTCTTTTACGCGTCGGAGGACATCTTCTTTCTTCCCACTTCCTGCAAGAAGAACGAGCCGAAAGCGAGGAACATCTTTCGCAAGGCAAAGCCCATTGCGGTCATAGATGTTCCCTCGAAGAGCTTGTAGGAAAACAACACGAACTCTATTTCGCTCTGAGCGTTCGCGAAACCAGTCTGCTCGGAGAACCGAAAGGTACCAGAGGCGGCTTGAAAGAACGCAAAAAAGTCCTACTCCAAGCCAAAAAAGCAAGGCGATCCTTTGACGAACCCTTTCCCCTGTCTCCTCACCCCACACCATACTCCCCCCAATTCAACCACAAGAAGAGGAAGAGACTAATAAATATGCTAACAATTTTTCCTGATACCGCCCAAAGGAGCATCAAACTCCCAGAATAGAGGGACAGAACAACAAAACGTTCTAGGAAGAATTCTAAGAACGGATAAACAATGAAGAAGACGGCAAGTGACACAGCTCCTTGAGAAAATACTTCTATCCAGAAAAAGGCTGTGCCCAGAAGGAAAGAGACCCTAAGAAGCCACAATCCAAAGGGTGCAAAGGAAAAGATATCAAGGAACAAAGCCACAACTAAGAGGAGAAAAAGGCGGAGGAAAAAATGGTTTCCCCGGCACAAGAAAAGCACTCCCACCGGAACAAGCGCATTCACGTAATAGAAAACAGGAGAACTCAGACTTAGGAAAGAGACTAAGATAACTTCAAGGAGGAAAGCAAAAAAGACGATAAGAATGTCCTGCCAAATACTCATCGGATGACAAATACCCTTCCAAGCCTCGAGAAGTCACAACTCGGTTTTACAGTGACCTCTTTGAAAAGGTCTCCTTGCCGTTCCACAACCCCACTGACTTTCCCCACTACAATCCCTCGAGGAATGCTTTCTCCAAGACCAGAAGTGATGACCACGTCTCCCTCCGCAACCTGGGAATCCCGAGGAATGTACTTTACAGCACACGTTCCTTTCCCATCTCCAGAAAGAACTCCAAGGTCCCTTGTACGTTGCACAAGAACTCCAAGAGCGAAAGAAGGACTAAGGAGCATCCGAACTTCTGCGTACTTGTCGTACACCACCTCCACTCGTCCAACCATCCCCTGATGAGTAACCACCGCTAACCCGCTAGTAACTCCGTCTTCCTTCCCTCGGTCGATAACGATTTTTCCAAACCAATCATACGGATCTCTACCAATGACTTGAGCAGGAATAACTTCAAAAGAAAAGCGCTGCTCAATCCGCTCTGCCTCGATCTCCATTTTGAGCCTCTCAATTTCCTCTTCAAGAAGCACCTTTTCTCCCTGCAAACGTCCGATTTCTTCTCGAAGGCGCCTGTTTTCTTCAAGGAGAATACTCTTCTCCTTGAAAAGCTCTACCCAAGATCGAAAGGCGTTATATATCGTAAGCTCCCCTCGGTAAAGGGGAAGGACAAAAAAACGCAAACCATACACTTTCCTTCCAGGCAGATGAACCGTCGCAATCATAACTTGCAAAAACGCAAAAAAAAGAATTACAAAGAAGAGGGCCTTGCTCTTTCTACTCATCGCTGGAAAAGCCCTCGCATACTCGGGGAGAGGACCAGAGAACCGTCCTCTTTTACAGCAAGAACAGCAATCCCCGGAAACTCTCCAAGAACAGAGGAAAGAAAAACTTCGTCTCCAGCCATGATCGCCGTAGACAGAGCATCCGCTAAGGAACCTCGCGGCGCGATGACAGTCACACTTATAAAAGTCTTTCCGGGATATCCATTTTTGGGGTTCAGAATATGGTGGTATCTATTCCCGTCTTTTTCGAAGAAACGAAAGGAATCCGCCGAAGTTGACACACAAAGATTGCGTACCTTCACTCTCCCAAGCAACTCCCTTTTCCGGGGATGGAGAATTCCTACCTCCCAGGTCTTCCCCGCCCCAAAGACCGTACCCCCCGCGTTAATGAGAAAACGTGTCACTCCTCTCTCCCTAAGGAACCTAACGAGAAGATCCACAAAGTAACCTTTGGCAATGCCTCCAAGATCAAGTTTTGCTTCTCCAACACGGGCTACCGCCTTTCGTTCCTCATCAAACATTATAGTACTTTCCCGGATAACTTGGAGTTCTCTCGCAAGATCCCGAGGATCAGGCACACGAGGAGTTGTAGAAAATCCCCAGAGATCCATGAGTCCCCCAATGAGAGGACAGAACATACCACGAGTTTTCTCAGAAAGAGTAACAGCTTCTTTCAAGAGATGGAATGTTTCGCTATCGAGAGGGATCCAAAGATGGGAAGTGTTGATACGCGTTATCAAACTCTCTGAGGAGAAGCGATTCCAAAGGGCGTCATATTGGCGAACGAGGCGGTCAATCTCAGGGAAGAGCGAGATGTATTTCCTTGGAAGTTCCACCTCGATAAAAGTATCAAAACCAAAAAACGTTCTTCGAAGAGGAGTTGCAGATGAAAAAAGAGAAAGAAGAAGAACCACGCTCCCTGAAAAGACAAGAAACAACCATATTACGAGACCACGAATGGGAGATTGGTTCCACAGAAACGACATCGAGATCCGTCAAGTCCTGTAATTCGGACATCGTATCCCTGCCGGATAACGACCACGTTTCCACAGGAAGGACAAAACGTCGAGTTCTTCCTCTCGTCCCACACATTCCCAAGATACACGAAGGGAAGTTTCTTTCGCGCTACTGCGAAGGCTTCTTCCAAGAACGGAATAGGAGTCGGAGGATGAGCAAGTTCATACGCCGGAAAATACCTTGAAATGTGGAGAGGAATCGAGGGGGAAAGGGTTGCTACCCAATCAACAAGTTGCTGAATACCCTCAAGAGTATCGTTGAGTCCCGTGACCACAAGATGGGTAAGCTCTACATGAACACCTGCTTTCCAGGAAACTTCAATGGTGGTGAGAACAGGAGAAAGTCGACCTCTACAGTACCTTCTGTAAAAACTCTCGTCAATAGATTTCAAATCTATATTCATCGCATCGATGAGGGGAAGAAGTTCCTCAAGAGGCTCTCGTTCCACGTAGCCATTGGTTACAAGAACATTCTTCAGTCCTGCCTTTCGGAAACACAGTGCTATATCGTATACGAACTCCCACCATATAAACGGTTCGTTATACGTGAAAGAAATACCAATGGACCCTTCTCTCCTTGCAATCTCAAGGAGCGCTTCAGGAGTAACATCACGAAGCGGAAAACCTTCAACGCCAACTTGAGAGATTTGCCAATTTTGACAGAAAGGGCACTCGAAATTACATCCCACGCTACCAATAGAGAGGATTTTTCTGCCAGGATAGAAGTGATATAATGGTTTTTTCTCGAGAGGGTCAAGAGCAATAGAGGAAATCTTTCCATAGGTAAGAGCATAGAGCGTTCCACCGACGTTCTTCCGCACACGGCACTTGCCGGTCTTCCCCTCTTCTATATGACAACGATGAGGGCAGAGAGAACAGGTAACTCTTTTTGTTTCGTCTTCCTTTTCGAAAAATCTTGCCTCTTTCATAGGTTCACTCTCTGTACCGCTCAACAGTAAAGCGATACACCGTAATTGGCTCTCGAGAAGTTATACCTGCCTTCATCAAGGCAATTCGAATCTGCTCTTCTACTGTATCCACACCCTCGATATCAGGTAGGAGTAAACCCCTTTTCCATCCACTTTCGACAATCACACCGTATTTTTTTGGATCAAGGTGCGCGAGGTCTTCAACCCGTTCAGGAGGACTCAAAATATCTACCGAGATGGTAAGACTGCTAAGTTCATCAAGAGTCACCGGAGGAAAACGGGGATCCTGTGTTGCAGCGTGCACCGCATTGTGAACAATCTCCTGAGCGATGTTCTCCCACTGAGGGAGATACGTTCCAATGCACCCTCTCAACGCTTTCCCTCTCTTCAAAGACACAAAAACTCCCCGCCGTTCCTCGTACAAACGAGGATGGAGGTCTGACGGAATAGGAAGAAGTTTTCCTTCTTTCAAGTAATACGCGATAGCCTCACGGGCAAGGCGAATAACGTCCTTTTGAAAACGCCCTTCTTCACCCATGTTTTATGCCCTTTAGGAATCGCCGTCCAATGACAACTGCCTGCCAATCATCAAAGCTCCTCGAAGAGAGGAGAAAACCTAAAAAAACAACCACCTTCTTCCATCCCCGCACACGTTTCTCTTCAAGGTACAATCTTCGTGCTTCTTCCGAACTTCCCTGCTCATCCACACAGTAAGTCTGGAAACCCATACGTTCAAGAAGAGGGAGTACCGCGTTGCTCCCCGTACTCCCCCCAAGGACTACTTCAAAAAAAGCGTACCGCTTCCGAAGCTTCTCGAGGACTTCTTCCAACTCCCCAATGGGGTATATACCTTGAAAAACAACATCTCCATTCCTTCGGAGAACCGCAACACCTACTTTCTCCCGTCCTGGATCAAGCGCCAGGAAAAGATCCTCCATAGGAGCTACATCCGCTCCCGAGGGGCATAATGAGTGTGGAGCAAGTGATGCGCTCGTTCTCCATTCGGTTCCCCAAGAAACTCCTCGTAGAGACGTTTAACAGCAGGATTCTCATGAGATTTCCGAAGTGGAAGACTTCGGTCAACTTCGTAAATAGCCTCAATTCGTTTCATACGAGTCTCAAGGGTCGTCGGAATAGGTTGCCCCCCACCACCGATGCATCCTCCGGGGCAGGCCATGATCTCGATGAAATGGTACTTAGAACGACCAGCCTTTACTTCATCGAGGACTTTACGAGCGTTACCAAGACCATGGGCAACTGCCACGTGAATCTCCATTCCGTTAATGTTCACCGTGGCTTCCTTGACACCGTCCATACCTCGGACACTGTAGAAATCAACTTTTTCCAAGGACTTTCCAGTGAGAATTTCATACACTGAACGCAATGCTGCCTCCATAACACCACCAGTTGCTCCGAAAACTGCCCCAGCTCCAGTGGAAATTCCCAAGGGGTCGTCAAACTCTTCCTCAGGCATTTCTCGAAGATCGATACCTTTCTCCTTCAGCATACGTGCCGCTTCCCTCGTAGTGAGTGAAAAGTCCACATCTTGAAACCCACTGGCCCGCATCTCATCCCTCTGACACTCAAACTTCTTCGCTGTACACGGCATAATGGAAACAACAACCATATCCTTTGGGTCAACACCAAGCTTTTGGGCGTAGTATGTCTTGGCCACTGCACCAAACATCTGTTGTGGCGACTTACAAGTTGAGACATTCTCCATAAGCTCAGGATAGAAGTGTTCCATAAATTTAATCCACCCAGGACTGCAAGAAGTAATCAGAGGAAGCTTCCCACCTTGTTTCAGACGAGAAATAAATTCGTGTCCTTCTTCGATAATAGTAAGATCAGCGGCGAAATTCGTGTCGAAAACTCGATCGAATCCAAGCCGGCGAAAGGCCGCAACCATCTTTCCTGTGGTGATGGTTCCAGGGGGAAGACCAAAGGGTTCACCGATGCTTACCCGAATGGCAGGAGCAGTCTGTAGGATAACGAATTTTTGTGGGTCGTGGATGGCTTCCCAAACCATTTCGACATGACTTACTTCAGAAAGCGCCCCCGTTGGACAGGCAAGAATGCACTGACCACAATTGACGCACACGCTTTCTCCAAGAGGTAAACCAAGAGAGGGGCTAATAACGGTCTCAAAACCCCGGTTAGCAAAGTCAATCGCACACACCGTTTGAACTTCCCGACAGGTACGAACACAGCGTCCGCAAAGGATGCAACGGTTTGGATCCCTTTTTACCGAAGGACTACTTCGGTCTACCTCATGAACTTTTCGCTCTCCTTGGAAGCGAATTTCCCGAACTCCAAACTGGTACGCAAGACTCTGCAACTCACAAAAACCGTTACGGTCACAGAGTTGGCAATCAAGGGGATGGTTCGAGAGGAGAAGCTCGAGGTTAGTCCTCCGGGCTTCTCGGACCCTCTTTGACGATGTCCAGATTTTCATGCCCTCTCGAACCGGAGTAACGCAAGAAGCCACAAGGTTTGGCTGTCCCTCAACCTCAACGACACAAATACGACAGCCACCCCAGGGACTCAAACCTTCAAAGAAACAAAGAGTAGGAATGCGGATGCCTTCCATACGGCACGCCTCGAGTATGGTAACTCCCTCAGGAACCCGCGCCTCGCGACCATCGACGGAAATGGTCACAAGAGATGCCGCCTGAATCTTTTCCTGAATTTCGTTAACGACCTTCGCCATGTACTTCACTCCCCACTATACTCTTAAAGTCTTCTTAGCTTGTGGTTGCGGTTTCATTGCACAGACACCCTGAGGACACCGCTTTTCCCGGACGTGAGCTTCAAACTCATCTCTGAAGAACTCAAGACATCGCAAAAGAGGATTAGGAGCAGCTTGTCCAAGACCGCAGAAAGCCGTAGCTTTCATATGGCAGCCAAGATATGAGAGCTTGTCAAGGTCCTCAGGTGTTCCCAAACCTCTTGTGAGGCGCTCAAGAACATCGACAATACGCTTATTTCCAATACGGCAAGGAGTGCATTTCCCACAAGATTCGTGAAGGAAAAACTCAGCAAAGTTCTTCACCACATCGACAATACAGTGCCTATCGTCTATGACCGTGAGCGCTCCTGAACCAAGGGCTGAGTTATATCGAGGCAAAGTATCGAATGCCATAGGAACATCAAGAAGATCCGGCGTCATAGTTCCCCCAGAAGGACCCCCCGTCTGCACAAGTTTCAGACCATACCCTCCTCGGATCCCTCCGCCAATTTCAAAAACAAGCTCCCGCAGAGTAATGCCCAAAGGCACCTCAACGAGACCGAGGTTATTCACGTTTCCAGTAAGAGTGAACACCTTCGTTCCAGGACAGGTTGGCGTACCGATGCTTCGGAACCATTCTGGACCATAAAGGATGATAGGCGGAATGTTAGCTAAAGTCTCGACATTGTTAATAACTGTTGGTCTTCCCCAAAGGCCTTTTTGAGGAGGGTAAGGGGGTTTTACTCTCGGTTCACCCCGCTTTCCCTCAATAGATTCAAGGAGAGCTGTTTCTTCACCACACACATACGCTCCAGCTCCCTTGCGTATCTTCACTTCGAAGGAAAAGGAAGTACCAAGAATTCTCTCCCCAAGGAGCCCTCGCTCTTTCGCCTGGGCGATAGCCATTTCAAGGTGCTTGATGCTCTGTGGGTATTCGGCTCGGACATAAATATACCCTTCGTTCGCTCCCACCGCGTACCCTGCAATGGCCATAGCTTCAAGAACTGAATGGGGATCACCCTCAAGAATCAGGCGGTCTTTGAATGTTCCCGGCTCTCCCTCATCGGCGTTACACACGATGTACTTTTTCTCACCTTCCGCCTTCCTCGTGAATTCCCACTTCAAACCTGTAGGGAATCCCGCTCCACCCCTTCCTTGAAGACCAGACCGTTTTACCACTTCGATAACGTCATCGGGGGTCATTTCGGTGAGCACCTTAGCGAGGGCCATGTACCCATCTCTGGCGATGTATTCTTCAATGTTCAGAGGGTCGATAAGACCACAGTTCCGGAGAACAATTCTCTTTTCTTTTGCCATCGGTGATGGTGGGACGAAGGCCGCGATTTCCCGTCCCCGCTCACCAACAAAAAGCAATTCTTTCACAACTCGCCCCTTCAAGAGATGTTCTTCCACGATTCTTCGAACATGTTGCACGTTCACTGGAGCATATACAACATTGTCTGGGTACACAACCACAAAAGGAGAAGGAACGGCAGCTCCAAAGCTCCCCGTCTCTAAAACCTTCACCTCGCCCTGGAGTCCGAAACGAGCGATTTCGCGTTCCAACTGCTCTTTTACCTGCGCAGCTCCCAGGGCTATGGAGGTGCTTGTCATTTCCACAAGAACATGGGCACGGTACAGCATCCAGGTACCTCCTCAGTCTCGGTAAAACGCAAGGACTTCTCGAATCCGGTCCTCAGTGAGATTTCCATAGGTAACGTTATTGATCATCATCGCTGGCGCTACACCACAAACACCAAGGCAACTTGTAACCTCAAGCGTAAATTTCCCATCTTTCGTGGTCTCTCCTTCCCGAATACCAAGCTCTTTTTTCAGGGCTTCGAGGACGTTTACCGCTCCCCTCACGTGACACGGTGTACTCCTGCATACCCGAATAACGTATTTCCCAACTGGTTGAGTACTAAGGAACGCGTAAAAGGTAGCCACACCGTACACGGTACTTGAAGGGATACCAAGACGCCTAGCAACATAACCAAGAACGTCCCGGGGAAGATACCCCCATTTCTCCTGGATCTCCTCAAGGATACAAAGCAACGGAGTTTCTTCCCCATGATACCTAACAATGATTTCCTCAACATCCTGGTACACGAGGCTCATTAACTTCCCTCCTCTGCAAGCGCCATCTCCTGATACCGCTTCATAATCTTCTCGAGATCGCAACGAAGACATCGAGCAGCTTCCCTTCGCGCGCTTTCTTCATCAAAGCAGAGCTTAACTTCCGCAAAGTTTCGAATTCGTTCAGCCACGGGAAGTTCTGGTGGGCAAACTCTCGGAATTTCCTCAAGCACTGGGGGCTCCTCAATCACCTTTGGTCGCTCCAAACGGACGACGATCTCTGCTTCCTCCCCCTTCTTCTTGCGAAGGTATTCATGAATACTGTGAGCCGCCTTCTTCCCAAGCGCCATAGCGTGCACAACTGTAGCTTCCTGTCCTATAGCGTCTCCTCCAGCGAAAACCCCATCAAGAGTAGTGGAGAGGGTATATCGGTCAACTTTAATATTCCCCCAAGCGTCGAGCTCAATCCCCTCAGCAATGCCCGTAAGATCGGGTTTTTGGCCTACTGCACTTACCACAAGGTCGCAGTCGAGGAAGAATTCCGCCCCCTCGACGGGAACAGGCCTCCTTCGACCACTTCGATCAAATGCTCCAAGACGCATTCTCTGAAAACGTACTCCTTTCACTTTGCCATTCTCTCCAACTATCTCTAAAGGAGCAACGAGGAAATGGAAAACAACTCCCTCTTTCTCCGCATCCTCTATCTCCTCAGGGATAGCAGGCATCTCCCCCCTTGTGCGACGGTATGCCACATGAACTTCTGCGCCAAGCCGAAGGAGAGTCCTCGCCGCATCCATTGCTGCATTGCCTCCTCCTATAACAACGGCTTTTCTTGGTTTCGGGACTTCTTCGCCAAGATTGACACGTTTCAGAAATTCCAAAGCAGGTACAACCCCATCGAGATCTTCCCCAAGGACGCCAAGAGGAACATTTTTCCAGGCCCCAATGCCAAGGAAAACAGCGTCAAACTTCTGCCGGAGCTCCGATAACGTAAAGTCCCTCCCTAAGGCTTTGTTGCACTCAATACGTACTCCTGAAGCTTTTATTTGGGCAAGATCATACTCTAATGCCTCTCGAGGAAGACGATAGGGAGGAATACCTACAGCAAGCATACCACCGGGTATGGGAAGGGCTTCAAACACAGTCACATCGTATCCGAAGCGAGCAAGATAATACGCACAGGTGAGGCCTGCAGGACCAGAACCAACCACAGCAACAGAAGCATCCCTTTTTCTTTCAAGGACAACTGGAAGAGCAATGCGATTTTTCCGAGCGTAGTCTGCTACAAATCGCTTGATATCATCGATGGCCACAGGCTCATCAAGTTGTCCTCTCCGGCACTTTGCTTCACAAGGTCTGTGGCAAACTCGACCACATACCGAAGGGAGAGGATTGTCCTCTCGAATGACCTCAAGCGCTCTAATGTAGTCACCTTCTTTCGCCAGAGCTACGTATGCTGGAATATCAATCCCTAAAGGACAAGCATGCTGGCATGGAGCACGGAAAAGGGCTCGACACACCACGGCAGGACAGCGTTTCTCGCGGATATGAGCCTCATACTCTTCGCGAAAGTATCGGAGTGTGCTGAGGACAGGATTTGGAGCTGTTTGCCCAAGTCCACAAAGAGCTGTAGACTTAATCTGTTCGGCAAGATCTTCAAGGAGCTCGATATCCCCTTCTTTCCCCTCTCCAGCTACGATACGCTCCAAAATCTCCAGCATTCTCTTCGTCCCAATACGACAAGGTGTACACTTCCCACAGGACTCATCCTGGACGAATTCAAGGAAAAAGCGGGCTAGGTCCACCATGCAGGTATCTTCGTCCATCACAATGAGTCCGCCAGACCCCATAATAGCTCCAAGCTCCTTCAAAGAGTCGTAATCGATTTGCACGTTCAGATGTTCTACAGGGATGCAACCACCAGAAGGACCACCAATTTGTACGGCTTTTAGTCTCTTTCCGTCGCGTATTCCTCCACCAAGATCGTATACTATTTCGCCAAGAGTTATACCCATTGGAACTTCAACAAGACCGGTGTTGACAACGTCACCAGCCAGGGCGAAAACTTTTGTTCCTTTGCTATTTTCGGTCCCAATACTTCGGAACCACTCTGGACCATTAAGGATAATGGGAGGGATGTTAGCATATGTTTCAACGTTGTTAATGACTGTAGGTTGTCCCCAAAGGCCTTGCTGCGCGGGGAACGGAGGTTTGGGACGAGGCATCCCACGCTTTCCCTCAACAGAGGCAATGAGGGCGGTTTCTTCTCCACAGACAAAGGCCCCCGCACCTATACGGATTTCAATGTCGAACGAAAAGTCTGTACCAAGGATGTCTTTTCCCAAAAGGCCATATTCACGAGCTTGCTCAATGGCATGTTGTAAACGCTCTACGGCAAGAGGATACTCGGCTCGGACATAAATATACCCTTCGTTCGCTCCCACCGCGTACCCTGCAATGGCCATAGCTTCAAGAACTGAATGGGGATCACCCTCAAGAATACTCCGATCCATGAAGGCCCCAGGGTCACCTTCGTCAGCATTACAGATAACGTACTTTCGCACGCCTTTAGCCTTCCTCGTGAATTCCCACTTCAAACCTGTAGGGAATCCTGCTCCACCTCGCCCGCGAAGACCAGACCGTTTTACCACTTCGATAACGTCATCGGGGGTCATTTCGGTGAGCACCTTAGCGAGGGCCATGTACCCATCTCTGGCGATGTATTCTTCAATGTTCAGAGGGTCGATGAGACCACAGTTCCGGAGAGCAATCTTCTTTTGCTTCCCGAAAAAAGCAATTTCCCGAAGGAATTTTTTTCGTTCTTCCTGGGGTGGCTGATACAAAAGCCGCTCGACTATTCGCCCTTTCAAGAGGTGTTCTCTTACGATTTCCTCGGCGTCTTCTGGGGAAAGCTTTTGGTAAAACACCCCCTCAGGATAGACGATAGCTAAGGGACCAAGATTACATGGGCCAACACAACCAGTCTCAACAAGTCGTACTTCCCCCTCAAGGCCGTTCTTTTGCATCTCCCTGAGGAGTGCTTCTTTAACCCTGAAAGCACCCGAAGAAATGCACGCTGCTCCGGCACAAAGCAGTATCTGACTTCGTTCAAAACTTATCATGCTCTTTCCTCCCGAAATCACCGCTCAGTGTGAACAACCCATTCACCGATGATTTGTCCATTCACAAGATGTGAGGCCACGATTTGGCGAGCCTTCTCGGGAGTAAGGTCCCCATAAAGGACTCGTTCTGTTCCCCTCTCTACACTCACAAGGGGTTCTCTGTCACAGAGCCCGATACATCCTGCCTGTGTGACCAGAACGTTCGTAAGATTTCTCTTGGCAACCTCATCAAGGAGCGCTGCCATAACCTGTCGTGCTCCAGCAGCAATGCCACACGTCCCCATGTGAACGGTCACCTTGTATTCTGCCTTTCCCTCCCGTAAGAGGGCTCTCTTTTGTGCTTCCTCCTTAATCCTTTTGAGGTCCTCAATACTTGTGATTTTCACGTTCCTTTTCCCTCCCTCAGCAAGCTTTCTTGATGGGCAATCCAATCCCGCAAGGGGACGAAAAGCACACCTTGGCCTCCTTCGATACCCAGTTCCTTGAAAAGCTCACGGCTGTTGAAAGACCAGACACACCCATCCACTTCGTGGGAAAACACAAACTCGACCTCGGGATGCGAAGCAAGAAGGACAAAGAGGGTTTCTGCAACATCTCCAAGGGGAGGAAGATCGATGTGACTTCTGCGGAACATCACTCGTACCTTAGTTCCCTTCCCCTTCTCCGAAGTAATCTCAACTTTTCCACCACACTGCGCAGCAAGCTGGGCAACGAGAGGGAGACCAATGCCGATTCTCTTTCCCTTCGTTGAGAAGAAAGGATCAAGAGCACGTTGCTTCGTCTCCTCATCCATTCCTATTCCATTATCTTCAACAACAACCTCAAGAAGGTCCTCTTGAGAACTTTCGCGAATCGCAATTACAATTTTCTTTGCCCCCGCTCGCAGGGCATTCTCCACAAGGTCAAGAATATGCAACGCAAGTTCTTTCACAGAGACTCTATGCGTAGTTCTTGAGAATCTCCAAAACGTGCGAAGGGTTTACACGCTTGTGGATATCGTTATCCACACGCATCACTGGCGCAAGACCGCATGCACCGGCACACCGCATAACCTCAAGAGAGAAAAGACCGTCCGGTGTCACACCCCCAATATCTACCTGCAATTCTTTCCGGAGGCGTTCGAGGATCTCTTGTCCACCACGAACGTAACACGCTGTCCCCAAACATACTTGAATGACATGCTTTCCACGAGGCTTCATAGAGAAGAAGTGGTAGAACGTCACCACCCCGTATACCTCGCTTAGCGGGACATCAAGAGCTCTCGAAACTTTTTTCAGCGCCCAAGGAGGAAGGTACCCAAGGAGGTTCTGGACACTATGCAACGCTTGGATAAGCGCTCCAGGTTTTCCCCGAAAACTCTCAAGAACCTGCTCAAGAAGCTCTTCCTGCTCCTTGGAACTATGCGCTGCTAGCGTCTGCACCATCGTTTCTCCTCCTACAAAAGTGCATTTTTTCATATTATAAACTAAGGCAGGGAACGACTCAACAGGAAAGCCAAGCTTCGGAGAGAGTCCTACTATACCTCGATTTCCTCCTTCGCCCCCAGACGACGGAGTTTCAAGACTCCATCGTCAAGATAGACTTCGATGACGTCACCAGGTCGGAAAGTACCGCGGATAAGTTCAGCCGAGAGAGGACTCTCTATGGCTCGCTGAATAAGCCGCCGTAGTGGTCGAGCACCAAAATCGGGATCGTACCCTTGCTCGGCAAGATATTCTTGTGCCCCTTCAGTAAGCACGATATCCATATCTTGGTCCTTTAGGCGCTTCCGCAACCGAGCTACTAGTAGATTAACAATTGCTTTAATTTCTTTCTTCCCCAGCGGATGGAAAACAATAATTTCATCGATGCGGTTCACGAATTCCGGCCTGAAGTACCGATGTACCTCTTCAAGAACACGCCCTTTCACTCGTTGAATCTCTTCTCTGCTTTCCGGATTTACCCCGCGAAAGTACTGGCTTCCAAGATTAGAGGTCATGATGACAACAGTGTTCGAGAAATCGACAGTCCTCCCTTGTCCGTCAGTCAGTCGGCCATCATCGAGAATTTGGAGGAATATGTTGAACACATCAGGATGGGCTTTTTCCACCTCATCGAAGAGGATAACCTGGTATGGCCTACGACGCACAACCTCAGTGAGTTGTCCACCTTCCTCGTAGCCCACGTAACCCGGAGGTGCACCAATCAACCGCGCAACAGAGTGCTTCTCCATGTACTCAGACATATCGATACGCAAAAGCGCACCCTCATCCCCAAAAAGGAACTCAGCCAAAGCCTTAGCAAGCTCGGTCTTCCCTACTCCAGTAGGACCGAGGAAGAGGAAAGACCCAATGGGACGCCGTCCCTCGGATATACCCGCTCTTGAACGCCGAATAGCTTCTGCAACTGCGTGAACAGCCTCTTCCTGGTCAACGACTCTTTTGTGCAGTTCCTCTTCCATATTCAGGAGTTTCTTGCGTTCCTCCTCAAGCAGTTTAGCTACTGGAATGCCTGTCCAACTTGAAACAACTTCGGCAATATCCTCCTCCGTAACCACTTCGTTCAGCGAACGTTGCCTAAGCCACTTTTCCTTTTCTTCAAGATACCTTTTCTGTAGAGCCTCTGCTTCATCCCGAAGACGAGCTGCTTTCTCATACTCTTGAGCCTGTACGGCTGCCATTCCTTCCTTTGCCAACTGTTGCAAGCGTTCTTCCATTTCTCGCAACTCCTGTGGAACACTCTCAAGCTCGATCCGTTTCTTACTTGCTGCTTCATCCATAAGGTCAATAGCCTTATCCGGCAAAAATCGATCGGTAATGTATTTGCTGGCGAGCTCGCAAGCGGCGCAAATGGCTTCGTCACTAATCTTCACTTTGTGATGCGCTTCATAACGATCCCGCAAACCTCGGAGAATCTCCTTCGTTTCTTCCACGCTTGGCTCACCCACATATACTGGTTGGAACCTTCGCTCAAGTGCTGGGTCTTTTTCAATGTGCTTTCGGTACTCATCAAGCGTCGTAGCCCCGATACACCGGAGCTCTCCCCGAGCAAGAGCAGGCTTCAAGAGATTAGCCGCATCTATAGCCCCCTCAGCTGCCCCTGCTCCCACAACCGTATGAAGCTCATCGATAAAGAGAATGATCTTGCCCTCTGATTTTTGAACCTCTTCGAGCACTGCTTTGAGGCGCTCCTCAAATTCTCCACGGAACTTTGCTCCGGCAAGAAGTGCTCCCATGTCAAGAGCTATTATTCGCTTATTCTTGAGATTTTCTGGAACTTCCCCCCGTACGATCTTTTGAGCCAAGCCCTCAACAATAGCTGTCTTCCCAACCCCGGGATCTCCTATGAGCACAGGGTTATTCTTGGTTCTCCGACTGAGGATTTGAACAACCCGACGAATTTCTTCTTCCCGTCCAATGACCGGGTCAAGTTTTCCTTCGCGAGCGAGCCGAGTGAGATCCCTTCCGTATCGTTCTAAAGCCATGTATTTACCCTCAGCATGTGGATCCTCGACCCTTCGATGCCCACGGATTTCCCGAAGTGCTCGGTAAACCTTTTCGACCTCAATACCGTGAGAACGGAGAACTCGGTAACTTGTCCCCGTTTCTTCCCGAACAATAGCGATAAGAAGATGCTCTACCCCAACGTACTCGTCTTTAAGGCGCTTTGCCTCCTCCTCTGCTCCACTTAAGACGGATTTTGCTCGAGGCGTGATGTAAATTTGCATTTCCTGAGATCCCTGATAGTAAATCTTGGGATACCTCTCGAGAGCTTCTTCAAGCTCTCGTTCAAGGACTTTAGCGCTCACCCCACATCGCTCAATAATCTGCACGGCAAGACCATCTGGCTGTTTGAGAAGGGCGAGAAGGATGTGCTCTACATCGAGCTGATTATGGTGATACTCAAGGAGAAGGTCTTGTGCTAGCGCAATGGCTTCTTTTGCTTTCTCTGTGAACTGTTCAAACCGCATTTCCTTCATCCCCCTTTTTCTGGTGTTCGAGTGCCTCTTTCTCCTGTCGAAGCTTCTCGAGTTGATCACTCAACCGCAGTATGATTTCAACCCCAGCAAGATTCACCCCCATGTCCTGAGTGAGGACCTTAATACGCCGAATTCGTTCAACGTCGCTTTGGGTATAAAAACGTACATTTCCCTTTCCTCGTTTAGGGGTGATAAGACCAACTCGTTCGTAATAGCGGAGCGTCTGAGGATGCACCTGAGTCATCTCCGCTACGACTCCAATAGTCAAGTACTCCGCATTTTGTAAGAGTTTCCGTTTCATTCTTGCACCCTCCTTCACGCACTGAGAAGATGCCTCCTGGGGTTTTCTCTCCGAAGCGCAGCAAATTCTCGGAGGAGTTCTCTTTCCCGTTCAGTGAGACCTTGAGGAACCATGACTTGAATCTTGACTAACTGATCCCCTCGATCCTGATTTCCCCTCTTCGGGAAACCTAATCCTCGCAAGCGAAATACCGTCCCATTTTGAGTCTCCGGAGGAATTCTCATGCGGACTCTCCCAGTTAAAGTGGGTACCTCAACTTCCGACCCTAAAGCAGCCTCGGCAAAGGTTACCGGCAAATCTAAAAGGACGTCATCCCCCTCTCTCTTGAAAAAGGGGTGCGGGCGTACACGAACATGGAGGTACAAATCCCGTCCTGAAGCCACTTTTGGCACTCGAAGCTTTGCGCCATCACTAACACCAGGAGGAATGCTTACACTTACCGTTTTACTCCTTCTTTGCACTCCTTCTCCTCCGCAAGAGGAACATCGTACACCCATTCCTTCTCTCCCCGTTCCCCCACAAAATGAACAGATTTCATCGTATTCCACTCGGAGGTTCCGGCTCGTACCATGGAAACTCTCCTCAAAAGAGATCTCTACATCCTGAGTAAGTTCCTGCCGCTCTTCCGTTGCAGCAAAACCTCCTGGAGGTGAAGAAAAACGGAATGTGGTCGCTCTCCGAGAACGGATTCGATCTCCCAGGAGATCACCAAAAAACATCTTGAAGAAATCACTGAAGTCACCAAATTCAAAGTCCGCCTCAAAACGAGAAGAGGTTTGTGCTGAGGAACCATACCGGCGGTAAAAATCTTGCCAGAAGGCTTCAGTGTCTCTTTGACCGTACGTTGTCCAAGCTGCACCAAGTTCGTCGTACCGCTTACGCTTTTCAGGGTCGCTCAGAACCTCATACGCTTCGTTGATTTCTTTAAACTTGCGCTCGGCCTCTTTATCACCAGGGTTAAGGTCTGGATGGTACTTCCGTGCCAAGCGACGGTAAGCTTTCTTTATTTCTTTCTCATCAGCATTTCGCGGTACACCAAGGATGGCATAGTAGTCTTTGAACTCCATACTACAACCCCCTCACGGGAGAGGGGAGGAGTTCTCCCCTCTCACCCTTCCTGAATAGGAACTTTTCTTGCTTTCCCTTCTTCAACTTTAGGCAGACGAACTTCCAAGACACCATTTCGGTACACTGCAGTGACCTTATCAATGTCGACAGGGATCCGAAGGGCAAAAGTTCGCGAAAAAGGTCCAAAGACTCTCTCTTGACGGAGGAAGCGAGTTTCACTGTCAAGCGGCTTCCGTTCCCCTTTCACGGTGATTTGATCTCCTGAAACGCTAATATCGATATCTTTCTGCTCCACTCCAGGCAAGTCGAAGAGAAGAAGGATTTCTTTCTCTCCTTCTATCACATCGACCGGAGGAACCCACACCTCTCTCTGTCGCTCACGAGTGGGAAAAGTCTCCTCAAGAAGACGAGCGACACGCTCCTGGAGATCAGCGATATCACGCCACAAGTCGAATCGCGGGATAACCATAGTTCCACCCCCTTTTACCTTCTTTGACCTTTCATGAGAAATTATATGAAGGACTGTCCTTTTTGTCAAGGATTGTCAAAACGGAGTCCAAAAAAGAAAATATTCGCTAAAGCTCTAACTCTTCAGCCCTCTCTTGCATGGCAAAAAGAGCGATTCCCAAAAACTGCTCAAGAGAGAGACCAATGCCCTCACAAGAACGAATTTGGTCACGATTTGCTCCACGGGCGAAGCTCTTCTCTCTAAAGCGGGAAAGAAGAAAGGGAACATCCACTTTGTGAATATTCCTCTCAGGATGAATGAGAACACAGGCCACAACGAACCCACTTGTTGGATCCGTAGCCCAGAGGGCCTTCTCGATGTTTCTCACAGGCTTATACCCAGTCATCTCATTATGTGCCCGAACAGCCGCAACTACCGCCTCCGAGAGACCAGCCTCTTCAAGGAGGTAGGCTCCACGAAGGCCGTGTTCTTCCGGATGCTCTCTTGTTAATTCGTAATCAATATCGTGGAGGAGACCAGCCATAGCCCACTCTTCAGGATCTTCACCGAAATGTTCCGCAAGACGCCTCATGATGGCCTCACAGGCAAGACTATGTTTTATGAGATTCTTGGCTTTTAAGTATCTTCCAAGGAACGTAAGAGCCTCTTCGCGATTCATCGTTACCTCCGTAGGAATTCGAGAGGATCGACAGGGCGACCATAACGTCGCACCTCAAAATGCACGTGAGGACACGTTGCATTACCTGTCGAACCAGCACGGGCAATAGGATCTCCCCTCCGTACCCTTTGCCCTTCTCGAACAAGATTCACAGCGTTATGAGCATACACCGTCTGCAACCCTGAAGCATGGGTGAGAATAACAACACGCCCATACCCACTCATCCACCCGCTATAGCTCACTACACCATCATCGGCGGCTCGAATCACTGTTCCTGCAGGAATGATAATGTCAATGCCATAGTGGAATCCCCGCCCCCGGCGACCAAAACGGGAAGAAATTCGTCCATGAGCAGGCCAAAGCAATGTTCCTTTAGCACTTTGCACGGAAAAAACGCCTTCTCCCCGTCCGGGGACACGAAGCACCTGCCCAACCTGGAGCACACTCGTCTCCCGAAGTCCATTGGCTTTAAGGAGATCTTGGAGAGGAATACCTAATTGACGAGAAATACCCCAGAGAGTATCCCCTTTCCGCACCGTATACGTCCCCCAGGACGATCTCTCAATACCTGAGAAGGACCTATCAACTTCTCGAGGAATCACAAGACGCATACCTACTTGAAGAATACTTTTCTCGGTGAGATTATTAGCCTCCATGAGAGAACGTAAGCTTACGCCATACTGACGAGAAAGGCGCCATAGGGAGTCGCCTTTGCGGACAGTGTGAACGTAATGCCGTGCGGTCTGCCCACTCTTTGGAGTATTAGAGTTTACTTGGCTCGAAAGAGGGATAACGAGTTTCTGTCCAATCCTGAGGATGCTTTTCTCATTGAGACCGTTGGCCTCAAGGAGGAGGCGTACTGGAATTTGGAACTCACGGGCAATACCCCAAGGGGTGTCTCCCGCCCGAACTTCGTATAAAAGGTTGCCACTTGTAGCATCTCGCTCCCCATCGATAAGGATTTTCATGCCAGGATGAAGAATGCTCTTTTCTGAGAGGCCATTAAGCTCGAAAAGCCTCTCAAGAGGAACGCCATATCGACGGGCAATAACCCAGAGACTTTCCCCCTCCTTGACTTCATGATACGTAACACCAAAGACAACACCACACTCTCCGATGGAGAAAAAGAACCCAAGCAAGACCGCCCAAAAGATCCATCGCCTCTCCCGCTTCATGCCGACCTCCTTATGCTCAGACGGGCTTTCTTTCCATCAAAGGAAAACTCTCGAACTACATCCGCATCTTCAGAAAGAGCAGCTACAGAAAGGCTTTGGGCCAGAACCTCCTCTTGAATAAACTCTCGGTACCTCTCGACAATCCTCAGGAGAGCTGAGTCAGAGTCTGTTGAAAAAGTCAGTACAATCCGTTCTTCTACCTCAAGACCCAATTCTTTTCGCCACATTTGGATAGCATGCACAAGATCTCGTACCAAACCCTCTGTTCGGAGTTCCTCATCAAGAGCTGTATCGAGAATGACCGCGTACCGACCTTCGCTTTCCACGGAAACATGTCCTTCGGCCTCGAGGATAACCTCTACCGAGTCACGGTCTAAGGTCACCCCTGAAACGGTAATGTTTCCCTCTCGCAAGAAACTCCGGGCAATTTCTTGAGAACAACCAGCGAGAGCTTTGGCGATTTCTTTCACCTTTTCCCCATATCGAGGACCGAGGAGGGAAAAGCGAGGTTTCAAGCGCACGGTAATATACTCTGGCAAATCCTGAGCCCAGAAAACATTCTTCACATTGAGCTCATCCCGGATAAGATCGGCAAAGCCTCGTACACGAAGCGCATCTTCCTCAGGAAGGACCAAGGTCGCACTCCGCAGTGGTTGACGAAGTTTGATACCTACCTTATTCCGCACCGCTCTGCCAAGGTTTACTAACCGACGAACGATACCCATAGAGGAAAGGAGTTCCCAATCGATACGATTCTCTGCAACCTCAGGATACGTTTCAAGGTGAACGCTCTCCTTCCTTGTGGGAAGGGAAGAGGAAAGGTTCTGGTATAAAATTTCTGAAGTAAAAGGAATAAAGGGGGCAAGGAGCTTTGTAAGCTCAAGGAGCACACTGTAAAGTGTCGCATAGGCCTCCTCTTTTTCTGCATCCCACTGGGACTTCCAAAATTTCCTTCTAGAACGTCGAATGTACCAGTTGCTAAGGTCTTCGACAACAAATTCCTCAATAGCCTTCGCAGCTTTCGAGATCTCGAAACGATCCAGAGCCTCTCGAACATCTTTGGTGAGTTTCCAGAAATTGTGAACCAGCCAACGATCTAAAGGACGGCCCTCTGTGCCTTCTAAGGCATGGGCAACGGGCACGTATCGGTCGATGTTAGCGTAAAGAATGAAGAAAGCGTAAACGTTCCAGAGGGTGTCAAAAAACTTACTCACCACTTCTCGTAACCCAGCTTTCCCAAATCGTTTAGGCACCCAGGGAGGGGAAACAGAAAAGACATACCATCGAAGCACATCAGCACCATATGCCTCAATGAGCTCCCACGGGTTCACTACATTGCCAACGTGTTTGCTCATCTTTTGCCCCTTCTCGTCAAGACCGAGCTCGGTCACCAAGCAACTCCGAAAAGCTGGGCTCCCAAAGAGAATACTTGCCAGAACATGAAGACTGTAAAACCATCCCCGTGTTTGATCAACAGCTTCACAGATAAAATCGGCAGGAAAACTCTGAGCAAACTCCTCGTGATTCTCAAAAGGATAATGATGCTGTGCGACAAACATTGCTCCTGAATCAAACCAACAGTCCACAACCTCCGGAACCCTTCGCATGGTATTGCCACACTGAGGACAGGCAAGCAATACCCGATCGACGTAAGGACGATGAAGATCGACATTCTCGAGGGGAGACAAAGAACGGGCACAGAGTTCTTCAAGAGAGCCTACAGCATCGGTGAATCCACAGGTTTCACACCGCCAGATATTAAGGGGCGTCCCCCAATATCGCTCCCGCGAAAGTGCCCAATCCACAACATTCTCAAGAAAATCCCCAAAACGCCCATCTCGAATGTGTTCGGGAACCCAGGCAATTTTCCGGTTGTTTTCGAGGAGGAGATCTCGGAAGGCCGTTGTACGAATAAACCAACTTTCTTTAGCGTAATAAAGAAGCGGCGTATCACACCGCCAACAGAAAGGATAGGAGTGTCGATAAGTCTCTCTTCGGAAAAGCTTTCTCTCACGACTCAGATACTCAATAATGTGGAGATCCGCATCCTTTACCCACATGCCCTTCCAGGGCGTAACTTCCTCGCTGTAGGTTCCATCAGGTCGGACAGGCTGCAAGATAGGCAATCCTTCTTTTTGAGCAAGGCGCATGTCATCTTCACCAAAAGCCGGAGCGATGTGAACGATGCCTGTTCCTTCCTCGACGGAGACAAAATCACCTGCAAAAACCCTGTATCCCTTTTCTGCTCGAACAAAGGGCAGAAGAGGCTCGTACTCAAGACCAACAAGCTCCTTACCCCTTACCTCCTTGAGAATCTGCACATTTCGATCTCCAAAAAGTTTTGCAACAGTTGCTTTCGCAAGCCAAAACCGCTCTCCGTCACTTGCGACTTCCACATACTCGAGATTTTCCCCTACAGCAAGCGCTACATTCGCTACAAGCGTCCAAGGAGTGGTCGTCCACACAAGGAAAAAGACGTTCTCCTCCCCCTTAAGAGGAAACTTCACGTATACCGAAGGATCGTCAACCTCGCGGTATCCCAATGCAACTTCGTGACTTGAGAGAGACGTACCACAACGAGAACAATAGGGGAGAACTTTATATCCCTGGTAGAGCAATCCTTTCTTCCATAGCTCTTTCAGCACCCACCAGAGACTTTCTATGTACTCGTTGCTACAGGTGACATACGGGTGCTCAAGATCCATCCATATTCCCAAACGCTCGGTCAATCTTTCCCACTCTCGAATATACTTGAAAACACTCTCTCTACATCGAGCATTGAAAGCCTCAACACCGAATCGCTCGATATCCTGCTTTCCCTTAATGCCTAACTCCTTCTCAACTTCAAGTTCGACCGGGAGCCCATGCGTGTCCCATCCAGCTTTACGAGGCACAAAAAAGCCACACATTGTCTTATAACGAGGAATTAGATCCTTAATGCTCCGTCCAATAACGTGTCCTGCGTGAGGATATCCATTAGCAGTTGGTGGACCCTCGTAAAAAGTAAAACGAGGTCCATTTTCTCTTGCGCGAAGCGTTTTCTCAAAAATCTTTCGTTCCTTCCAGAAAGCGAGAATCTTCTCTTCTTCCTTGGGCAGTGAACTCAACCTTGCGAGTGGCTGGAACATGAGATACTTCACCTTCCCTATTACTTCATCGCGTTTACCTGAATAGGCTCAACAAGTATGTAGGGGATAAGCATACTTCCTTGCACCCATTGGGAATCTCGAGAGATCTCCTTAATGTTCCTGAGCGCATCATACGCATTTCCGCTAATCATGATGTTTTTTACGCGACCCTGAATCTCTCCACCCTTTACATAGAAACCAAGTTGCACGCCGCAAGAGAAAGCTCCCGAGGCAATATTGCTTTGACCAAGACCAAGGAGACTATCGACAACGAGTCCCTCCTCAATTTCCTCCACTAAAGTTTCTCGATCGCGCAGTCCACTCCTCACCTTAAGGACGCTAAAACCTGGTTCTGGTAGGTCCCAAGGAGAACGACGAAAGCCACTTGCCGTTGTTTTGCGACGTGCCTTCGACGCACTCCACAGGTCCCAAAAGCCGTCCTCTATTCTTCCCCTTTCTACAAGGAAGCGTTCTCCAGGTGTTAGAACACCCTCATCATCGAAGGGACACGACCCCAAAGCCCAAGGCTCTCGAGGAGCTTCGACAAGAGAGAAAAGCGAGGAAAGTACAACCTTGCCAAGTTTGTCTCGTAACGGAGACTGACCGAAAACAATGTTTTTCCCATTTAAGCCATAAAGGAGAGGATATAGGAACACCATACACCCTTGGGGAGTGAAAAGCACCGGATATTCACCGCTTGGGACTGGCACAACACGCATCGAGAGGTCAAGCTTGAGTTGTACCTCTTTGAGGAGATCCTCTATATCGATATCTCTATTCCCCCACGCTCTCTCAGCGTACACAGTGAGAATGTCATCTTCCTGTACCCGAAGGGCTTCAATGAAGATCCGAAAAAAAGTACGTTGAAAGCAGATTTCCTCCTCATGGTGGTTATAAAGAGCTCGTTCTTCCTTACCAGCAGCAATGGAAAGGTTAACCAGGACATCGGGATGAGCCGCCCTGAGATGCTCAAGAAGGTACACCCCGATTTCCACCATCTCTCGAACGGTGATATTCTCAAGACGCGGATCCACGAAATCCTTCCACTCTGTCGTGGAAGGATACGAAGGAAGAGGAAACTCCACGACATCACCAAACGCGCTTACCTCAAGGGCCCGATCCACAACTTCATGGGGGACAAAAGGGGGCGTAAAAGCATAGAAACCAAGACGTTTGTCGGAGCGGATAACTCGCAGACCACATCCCACACGTTCTTCGGTAGAATATCCTTTGAACACCCCAGCCTCATACTCTATATGCTTGCTCCACGTCTTCTGCACGAAAAGATCGGCTTCAAGACCCTGCCTTTTGACAATTCGCAGGACCTCAAGCATGGTTCTGACCCCCTACCAGGACTTCCCTAAGCCGAACATGAGGGCTCCCCGTTGGCGTAGGGAGACCAACTTGCATTCCCTTCCCACACCAACCCACTTCAGTCCAACGAAAGTCACAAGCCACCGCGTCTATTTTACCAAGAGTCTGGAAAAGATTTCCACTAAGCACAATATCCTTCACCATTTCCCCTATTTTTCCACGTTCGATAATGTACCCGTATGCGGGAGAAAAAGTAAAAAGCTCAAGAGCTGTGTTCCCTCCCACATACTCAACGGCATAAAGCCCTCGTTCGACACCAGCAAAGAGTTCCTCGGGAGACACTTCTCCTGGTTCAATTCCAGTGTTCGTCATTCGCACAATAGGCGGAAAACGGTAGGAGATCGTACGAGCATTCCCAGTTGGAGATTCTCCAAGGAGGAAAGCTGTTTCCCGCGAGTGTAGCCTTCCCGTGAGATAACCTTCTTTTATGAGGTACGTCCTCCGAGTTCGTATGCCTTCATCATCATACGGAGAAGCTCCTCGGAGATTCTCAAGACTTCCATCATCGAAGACCGAAAGCACAGAGGAGGCAACTCTTTTCCCCCGTACCATGAGACGTTGCAATCGTTCGTTTCGAGAAAGAAAATCAGCCTCGCTCAAGTGTCCGAAGGCTTCGTGAATGAAAACCCCAGCCAAGACCGGGTCAAGCACCACATCGTACATTCCACCAGGAAGAGAACGTGCTCGAAGGAGGGCTTCTGCCTGTTTCCCCACTCTATACGCAAGGGAATCACGGTGTCGCACAAGTTCAAACCCCGCCTTCCCTGCTACACCATCACGATAGACTTCTATCGCATCTCCTGAACGAGCCGTGGCTACGAAACTCAAAGAAACATCAGGCTTTTCCCAAAAGAGGACCACACCCTCAGAGTTCGCGAAATACACGCTTCGCCACTCATCACGGTATTCCACAACCGAGCTAACTACATAAGGAGAAGCTTCGCGGACGAGACGAGAATACTCAAGAAGCAGACGGATTTTTTCTTCCAAAGGTTTCTCTCGAAAATCCTCGCGCGGAGAAAAAATCCTCTCATCTTCAAGCGCTTCTCCTGATGCTACCCACGTTGCGCCTTTTGGAAGAAGAGCAACAGAGTGAAGCCCAAGCTCTACTTTCTCTTTGAGACCATCCCACCCTTGAAAACTGCAAAACCACCAGCTCGTTTTAGGATGGAGAACTCGAACGTAACCACCCTGCTCTTCCACAATCCTTGCCCTCTCTATTAGACCGTTATGGACACGAACATGGGTAGTCACAATTCGTTCCAAGCGAATCTCAAGGTACTCGCCATTTTTTGGCTTCCGGGCAAGCGCGCGAAGAAGGTCCCTCATTGGGATGAAGACTTGCTCTCTCCCGAAGGAAGGTTTTCCTCTATGATGGCTATTTCGGCTTTGCTTTTCAAAGCCTCGATCCATCTCTCAAAAGCCTCTTGTTGTTTTTGAGGCGTCAGGCGAGCAATAATCTCTTCTTTAACCTCTGAAAGTTCTTTCAAGCGGGGCTTGATGTGTTCTTCCACGAAGAAAATGTGAAAACCATCGTTGATCTCGACGATATCACTATAGTTTCCGGGAGCAAGCTCGAAGAGCACTTTCTCAAGTTCTGGATCAAGATCACCACGCTTTATGTATCCCATTGATCCCCCACTTAAAGCGTCAGGAGACTCCGATTTTTCTCGCGCGACTTCCTCGAAAGGACGCCCTGCTTGCAATTCCGCAAGGATAGCCTCTGCCTTCTCCCGAGAGCTTACCATGATATGTCTTGCTTTCACCTGCTCAGGCTCCGTATACTGAGTGGGATTCGCATTATACTCCTTCTGGATCTCTTCCTCGCTCACCTGAACTTTGTCAATAATTTCTCGCTTGATGATCTCCCGAATAAGGATCTGCTTTTTCACTTCTTCGATCTGCCGAAGAATCTCGGGGTCTGACTCAAGACCAGCCTTCCGTGCCTCTTGGAGGAGTAAAACTTGGCGAATGAACTGCTCAAGAAGGTCCTTTATCCCTCCCGGGAATTGCGTCCTGTAGGCCTCAGGAAGGTTATTCCATACTCGTTCGAGGTCCTCAAGGTATATAGGCTCACCGTTCACCTCGGCAACAATTTTCCGCTCAGCATTCTGTACCTCCGGAGTTGGCGAAGCAACATCTTCTGCCGCGGTCACCACACACACTACAAGCGCAAGCAAAACTCCCAAAAGAAATCCTAAGAGTCTTAAAGTCTTCATTTCTCTTCTCCTTTCCTCCTCAAGACCTCGTCCTCCAAAGTGTACACAGGAAACCGTTCGTCCGCAACACTCCACCTCTCTCCTCCTTCCTCCTCACGGGCACTTGAAAGCCCCCATACCGTTTCCCTTTCACGCTCTTCCCTTTTGAGCAGGGAACGCAAAAGAGCGTGTATTTCCTTCAAACGTTCATTCACAACCCAGAATAACAAAAGCCCATAGAGCACAAGAACAACAAGAAGGATACCAAGGAGCAAAGCACAAACCCCCAATCGTAAGACTATATTATGACTGAACCGCTTCGTAATTCCCTCATGCCCTCAAAACGCTCTTTTCTCACTCCAATGCCTACCAGGCAATTCCTGTGAATAACGAATCCCTCAGGAATTGCGCTCCCCTTTCCCACAAGATTTACGCCCCAATCAAGGAGATCTGGACGAGCACTGTTTGGTGTTAGATCGTCTCCATATCCCACCACTGCTCCTTTCCCAACGAAAACCCTCTTGTCGAGAATGCTGAGAGAGACTTGCGCTCCTTCGCTAATAACTGAATCATTGAAAATAATGGAATCCCAAATTCTTGCTCCTTCCTCAACCACAACCCCGGGAAAGATAACCGAATGCACAACCTCTCCCTTGATAACAGCTCCTTCTCCAATAATGCTTGAAAGAACCCTTGCCCCTTTATGAATCTGCGTTGGAGGATATGGAGGACGGCTTGTGTAGATAACCCAGTTAGGGTCGTAGAGATTGAAAGACGGAAGAGGCTCAAGAAGATGCATATTCGCCTCCCAATAAGCTCGGATCGTCCCCACATCAAACCACGGTCCGGTGTAAAAATACGCCTGCATCCTCACCTTTCCGACACTTGCTATCACCGTATCTCGCACAAGGTCAAACTTCCCTTCCTTGGCGTTCTCCACAAGCTTGTCGATAAGAAACTCCGTGCGAAACACGTAAATGCCCATAAAAGCGACAGTCGACCAAGGGATCGTCGGTTTTTCCTCAAAGCGAAGAATCCAGTTATTCTCGTCAACAGCAACAACTCCAAAACGAGGGACATCCTCTTTTCTCACTTTCGTTACTACCAGAGTTACGTCGGCATCTCGGTCAATATGGTAAGCCATGAGCGGATTGTAGTCCATGAGATACGCATGATCTCCAGAGAGAACAAGGAGGTGAGCGACTTTCTTTCGAAGGATAACATTCATATTCTGATACAACGCATCCCCAGTTCCCCGATACCACCCTCCAACGGTTCGACCAAGGTAAGGCTGTAAAAGCTCGATACCACCTCGTTTCCGATCAAGATCCCAGGGTCGTCCAGCACCAATATGCTCTATGAGCGAACGAGGTTGGTACTGAGTGAGCACTCCAATATCGTAGATACCAGAATTCACACAGTTGCTCAGGGGAAAATCGATAAGACGGTAACATCCTCCAAAAGGAACCGCTGCTTTTGCCCGTTCCACGGAAAGGACACTGAGACGGTCTCCTTTGCCACCTGCCAGAATCATAGCGTAGCGAATCGGTGGCAAGCCATTCACCTACCTCCTAAACCAAGACACAAACGAAGTCTCTGTGCAGCCTCTTCAGGACGCATCACGTTGATCGAAAATCCGCTTCCCCACTCAAATCCTGCAGCCCGAAGAAAGGCTGGAAGAATTTCGAAATGCCAATGGTAACTTTTTTCTACCTCATTCGTGATGTGATATGGTGCAGTGTGAAGCACAAAGTTAAAGGATGACATACCTGAACATTCCCGAACCCCTCTGAGAACCTGACCCAAGACGAATGCTAAATCCTCAAAGTGTGTTTCTTCTTGGAAAGAAGCAGCATGGTGCGTCGGGAGAAGCATAACTTCAAACGGGAAACGGGCAGCATACGGGACAAAAGCGACAAAGTGATCGTTCTCAACAACAAGACGTACAGCCTTCTCCAACTCCTTAGTCAACAGGGTACAGAAAGGACACTCCTTCCTCTTTCTGTAAAAATTCATGGCGCCTTCGAGCTCTTCAAGAATCACCTGGGGAATAAAGGGGGTAGCGATAAACTGTGAGTGCGCGTGGCGCATCGATGCTCCTGCTTCGATTCCCTGATTTTTAAAAATGAGACCGTACTGCAAGTCCTTCTCCCTCTCGAAAAAGCACAACCGCTCTCTATAAGCTGTAAGAACCCTGACGACCTGCTCCCGCGGAAGCTCAGAGAAATCTAGAGCATGGTATGGCGTTTCCACGATGACTTCGTGTACTCCGAAACCACTGGCAACCCGATACAGTTCATCGCGCACGTCCCAAAATGAGATATCTCTTCGAAGTGCTGGGTACTTGTTAGGGAACACTCGTACAAACCACCCAGGTTGGTTTGGAGGAGTTCCATCACGACGAATACTATACACTTCTGCCGGCGTCTGGGACTCCATACCTTCACAGAAAGGACACGCCAATGTTTCTTCCTCAAGCTCATAAGGCCGGTTAGCTCGTTCCGGAGCGATGATAGCCCATCTTCCAGTCAAAAAGTCCCTCCGCCATTCTGACGTCACGAGTGACTTCAGGGAATCCAGTCCTCCTCTCCTGTTAAACTCTCGAGAAAAAGCACAAGAAGTCGTATGGCGTTTTCGACATCCTCGGTATCGATGATCTCCGAAGGCGTATGCATATACCGATTAGGGATACCAATAAGGCCTGTCACTACACCTTCGCGGGTAATCTGAATAGCGTTAGCGTCTGTCCCTGTGGCTCGGGACTCTGCCTGAACTTGATAGGGAATCCCATGCGCTTTAGCGATTTCAACTAATTTCTGAAAAATCTTAGGATTGATGTTAGGTCCCCGGGCAATGACCGGTCCTTTCCCCAAGGCAATATCGCCGACTCTTCTCTTGTCCACATCGGGACAATCTGAAGCAAAAGTCACATCGACAGCAATACCCACGTGAGGTGCGATACCAAAAGCACTCGTTCGAGCTCCTCGTAGGCCTAACTCTTCCTGAACAGTGCTGACTCCATATACCGCACAACGAAGCTTTTCCCGATCTACTCGACGAAGAGTCTCCGCTACCACGAAAACTCCTATTTTATCATCAAATCCTTTCCCAGCAATTCGTGTTCCAGCAAGAGGCTGAAAATCAACGTCAAAAGTAATTGGATCGCCAACATTCACCAACCGCAATGCTTCTTCCTTTGTCTTTACCCCGATATCAATCCACTGCTCTTCGATTTTAACAACCTTCTGTCGATCCTTTTCCTCCATGAGGTGGATTGGCTTTTTACCTATTACCCCAGGTACAGGACCAGAACTCGTGTGGATGAGAACCCTGGTTCCTGCAGTAACGTGAGGATCTACTCCCCCTACTGCTGAGAAATGAATGTACCCTTGATCATTCACATACTCAACCATAAGGCCTATCTCGTCACAGTGTCCAGCAAGCATGACCCTTGGAACCTTATCGGGATGAATGACCCCAAACGCGTTACCATGGACATCCTTGTAGGACTTGTCCACCTTCTCCTGAATCCGCTCAAGAAATACCCGTTGAACCTCCTCCTCAAAGCCAGACGGACTGGGAGTTGAGATAAGTTTCTGCAGGAAATCTAAGCTATCCGAGTCCATGAACACTCCCCCTCTCAAGCGATATCTCTTCAAGGTTCCTCCCAAAAGCCAGGCTCAATACCTCATCCACTGTCTCCACAAAGGAAAAGTGCATCTCTCGTCTCACTTCCTCAGGGATTTCCTCAAGGTCTTTCGCATTTTCTTTTGGAAGTACAACCGTACTAATGCCCACTCGATGAGCAGCAAGAACTTTCTCTTTAATTCCCCCAACAGGAAGTACCCTCCCAGTAAGGGTCACTTCCCCAGTCATCGCAATTCCCCGACGGGGAGGCATCTTGGTCAACGCTGAAATCATGGATACAGCCATAGTAACACCTGCAGAGGGACCATCTTTAGGGATCGCTCCTGCGGGAACATGAACATGGATATCATGCTTTTCGTAAAAGTCGTCAGAGATATGCCATTCTCGAGAACGTTCCCGCACACAGGAGAGCACGATACGCGCTGACTCCTGCATAATCTTTCCCATGTTTCCCGTAAGGATAAGATTACCCTTTCCAGGGAGAACAACGGTTTCCACGAAGAGAACCTCGCCCCCTACCTCTGTCCAAGCAAGGCCAGTAGCAACGCCCACCTTACCTTCAAGGGGGAATGCATCTTTGGAATACCGCCGAGGCCCAAGGAACTCTCGCAGGAGATCCTTAGTGATTACAAAGGGACCACTCTCTCCTGAGGCTATCTTCTTTGCTACCTTTCGGCAAACCGAAGCAATGTTCCGCTCAAGCTGTCGAACACCTGCTTCCCTCGTGTACTCCCGAATTATAGCCATGATGGCCTCGTCAGGGAAGTGAAGTAGATCCTCAGAAATGCCGTTTTCTCTACACTGCTTCGGAACAAGGTATTTCCGAGCGATAGCCAGTTTGTCCTGATCGGTGTATCCCGAAAGGAAAATCACCTCCATGCGATCCAAAAGGGCAGGAGGAATAGTGTCCACGACATTCGCTGTAGCAATGAAAAGCACACGAGAGAGGTTAAAAGGTACCCCAAGATAATGGTCCACAAAAGCTTCGTTTTGCTCTGGATCAAGAACCTCAAGGAGAGCCGAGGCTGGATCACCCCGGAAATCTGCACCAATTTTATCAATCTCATCTAACATAAATACAGGATTGTTCGTCCCGGCTCTCCGAAGCCCCTGAATAATCCGCCCAGGCATTGCCCCGACATACGTTCGACGGTGACCCCGGATTTCTGCTTCATCCCGAACTCCTCCAAGAGAGATGCGCACAAATTTCCGTCCGAGAGATCGAGCAATGGACTTCCCAAGAGAAGTTTTTCCTACCCCTGGAGGACCAACAAAACAAAGGATAGGGCCTCGCAGATCTCTCTTGAGCTGGCATACTGCTAGGTACTCAAGAATCCGCTCTTTCACCTTCTCAAGATCATGGTGATCCTCGTCAAGGATCTTACGAGCGAGCTCCACATCGAGCACATCCTCTGTACTTTTGTTCCAGGGGAGCTCAAGAATCCAGTCGATATAGTTGCGGATAACTGGATATTCTGGAGAGGTAGTGGGAATGTGCGATAACCGGTCGATTTCTTTTTCAACTTCCTCTTCAACCTCCGGAGGGAGACCAAGCCCCTTGAGCCTTTCTCTAAGCCTGACAACTTCACTGCCCCGTTCATCAAGCTCTCCAAGTTCCCGCTGAATTGCCTTTAGTTGCTCGCGCAGGAAATACTCCCGCTGCGTTTTAGCCATCTCTTTCTGAATTTGGGCTTGGATTTTGCTTCCAATTTGCAGAATTTCAAGTTCTCTCGTAAGGTAGTATGCAACCTTCTTAAGTTTTTCAGTAAGCTCAAAAGAGGCAAGGATGTCCTGTTTTCCAGCTACATCAAGATTCAAGTTAAAAGCTACAAAGTGAGCAAGACGTGCAGGTTCTCTAATGTTCATTGCCGCAACGAACGCCTCTTTCGGAAGGTATGGTGCAAGCTCAACAACCTTTTGAAAAAGACTCAAGATGTTCCGTTTGAGTGCCTCCACTTCATCGGTATGGACTTCCTCAAGACGAACAATTTCAACTCGAGCCACGGGATAAGGTTCCCAACGGACCCACTCTTTAATTACAAAAGGAGCCAATCCAAAAACGAGAATTTGCACAGCTTCCTCCGGGAGGCGGAGCATTCGGGAGATTCTTCCCACAACCCCAACCTCGTAGAAATTCTTGGGTCCAAGAGGGGAACCATCCTCAGGTTTTTCTCGAAGAGCAACAACACCAACAATCTTGTCTTTGAGAACCGCTTCGTGCACTAGTCGGACCCATGTCTCTCCATGGACAACCCAAGGAAAAGCGATTTCCGGAAAAAGGACGTTATCCTCAAGAGGAAGAATCGGGATTTCCTCAGGAAAATCTCTGCCTCGCTTCTCGCGGACGGGGAAAATCTGTTCGGCAAGCTCATTTGGCCGTTCTTCCTCTTCAAAGAACGCAGGCCATTCTTGCATTGCACTCATGCCCCCTCATCAATCGGAACCCGTCGCTCCCAAATGCTCCTCTTGGGGCACTCAATGATAAGAAACCCATTTCGGTATGTTGCTCGAACAGCACTATCATCGATGTTGTCCTCGAACTCAATCTCCCGGTAAAATGGCCCAAAATGGATCTCCATAAGATAGTAATCTCTCTTCGGAGGGGAAGGTATTTCCCTCCGCTCTCCTCGAACCAAAAGCTTTTTCCCATGCACAAGCACTTCCACCTCTTTAGGGTCTACCCCAGCAAGCTCAACAATCACAATGAAGGAGGAGTCCGTCTCAAAAACGTCACAGGCCGGGATCCATGGCTCCTCAGAAAACGGAGAATAACTCGGCCTCTTGCCAGACAGATGTTCCACAAACCGCTGCATCTCTCGTTGCATCGAAAACAATTCTTCCCACAGGGAATCAAACTGCCCCATACCTTCCCCCTCTAAAAGACCACAAGAACCCGTTGCAAAGCGTATCTTGCACCCGCTTCTTCAGGAGCAAACTCAATCCGCACAGTATTTTCCCCAAGTTCCAAAAATGGAGCAAGGGAAACGATTTGCACCTCGAGGGGATTCCCCATTCCCTTTTGAACCCTTCCAGCAAAACCAAGTTGCCCATTTACATAGCACCTAAGGACTCCGGAAGCATCAGCAGCCCCCCATATGCAGAGAGCTCCTACCTTCAAGGGTTGAGAGAGGAAAAATCTGACTTCCACATATTCCTCCCTTCCAATAAGGAGAGCAAAAACAGGATTCTCAAAAAATCCTTTGCTCACCTCACCTCGGTAATCGAGACCTTCAAAATTCGTTCTGATCCTGCCACTACTCCAATCAAGGAAATAGAAATCTTCAGTGAGGTACACTTCCGTCTTACTCACTATCCCCCTTGCATATCCCTGAGAGGGAAGGAATCGCTTTGTTCCCTCAAAAGATACTCGCATCTCTACGCTTTCACGAGCCTCTACTTGGGGAGCGAAAAAACGATTCTTTGCTCTTCCCAAAGAGTCCGTCACTGTGGTTGTGTACTCGAAGGTTCCTACATTAGCTACCCAGCGAAGCACTTCCCCGACAACGGGCTTTCCTTGGGCATCCTCTAGAAATGCCTCAAGGTCAATCGTTTCACCAGACCTGATACGGAACGCCGGTGGCGAAACATAAAGAGTCGTTGCTTCCTTTCCCGCCCTCACAAGGAAACGTACTTCTTCCACAGATGATCCATATACCATATCTCCCTCAAAGATCGCTCGAACCACAACCTCCCTTGCCTCTTCAGAAACAGGCGCAGTGTACCAAACTTCAGAAAATCCAGAAGTATTCGTAAAAGTCTGGTATCTCTCAAGTTCTCCCTCGCTGACTTCCCACTGAATACGACGGTTCACAAGAGCATTACCAACCTCGTCGCCAAGGAATACTCGGAGCTTTATCTTTGCCCCCGGGGCTACCTCTTCAATGACCCGATCAAATCGCAGAAAGGAAGGCGCAGGAACACGTTCTTCTACCACTTGAATGGCGCAATGCTGCAAATGGACATCTCCACCAATGAAGCGTCGAATCTGAGTAGGTCGTTTCATTGCTTCTACCAAGATCCGATCTGGGATGACCTGTGATGTAAGGAGCATGAGAAAGCGTTCCGTACCCGCTGGTCCAACCACAGTACCAAAAATCCGTTTTTCAGAACCTGCCGCAAAAAATTCGTTATTCTTCAAGACCTGTGCTTTTCCATGAGGGGTATAGTCGAAAACGCTAACATATCCATCCAACTCGCTTGAAAGTGAAAGAACGATTCCTTCTCCGGGCCTATAGAACCCGAAATTCCCTCGATCGGGGAGAATATTCACAAACGGCGACGTCTCAAGTCTCGGAATCCCTTCAATCTCCCCTTCGGCTACCTCAAAGGTAAAGGGCTGGCTCAGGGCCATACCCCAACTCAAGCCTATGGAACAGAGTATGAGAAGAACACAATGCCAGGTCATTCCTATCCTCCCGAGATTTCCTTTTCGATACTCTCTCCACTTGGAACACTCTCGCCGGGAAAATCCTCATAATCAAGGTCCGGACCAATACGGCAGTTCCTGCCTATACGAATTCCAGGCGGGATTCTCGTGTTCTTTCCCACCACTGTGAGACCACTTCGAAGCATATCGGGGAATTTCCGGTTCGGCGTGCATTCCTCGCCATACCCCACAACCGCCCCTTCACCAACGACAATGGCTTTGTCGAGAATGGCATGATCCACAAAGGCTCTTTCCTCAATAACCGTATCACTCATGACTACTGAGTCACGTACCATTGCACCCCTTTTCACCACAACACCACTGAAAAGTACCGAGTTCACTACCGTTCCCTCGATAATAGTACCACTCCCAAGAATACTTCGCTCCACCGAAGCACTGGCACCAAGCTTCACAGGGGGACGATCCTCAACCGGCGTATATATTGGCCACCGTGCATCACAAAGATCAAGAGGCGGTGGATCCTCGAGGAGTTCCATATTGGCCTGCCAATACGCATCGAGTGTCCCTACATCTTTCCAGTAACCCTTGAAAGGAAAAGCAAAAACACGACGGGTTTGCACCATTCGAGGGATGACATCTTTTCCAAAGTCAAACGATGTCCCTACCTGTCGGGCTTCATACTCGACTTCTTCTCTAAGCACCTCCAGATTAAAGACGTAAATGCCCATGTTAACAAGGTTGCTTCTTGGGTGTTTCGGCTTCTCTTCGAATTCGACAATTCTTCCTTCCGAATCGGTGACCAAAACTCCAAAGCGGTGTGCTTCTTCCCACGGAACGGCAATGACTGAAATGGTAAGATCGGCTTTCTTTTCCAAGTGGAAACTCAGAAGAGGTCGATAATCCATCTTGTAAATGTGGTCCCCCGAGAGAATAAGGACAAGCTGTGGCAACTTCTCTTGCAAAAAATCAAGGTTCTGGTAAATAGCATCCGCGGTTCCTCGATACCAGTCAGTAGCTGCATCACTGATATAGGGTTGGAGAAGGAAGATGCCTCCCTCTGCACGGTCCAAATTCCACGGTTTTCCAATGCGAATGTGATCATGGAGAGAACGGGGGTTATATTGCGTGAGGACACCAACACAATAAATTCCAGAATGAACACAATTGCTCAAGCAAAAATCAATAATCCTGTATTTCCCTCCGAAGGGAACAGCAGGTTTCGCTCTCTTTGCAGAGAGGATGTCAAGTCTTCGACCCTCTCCCCCTGCAAGAATCATAGCAACAACATCCCTTTTATACACCCTCACTGCCCCCCAAATCCCGTCGCATAAGTTGCATGGCCTTCTCAAGAATGCGTAAAAAGTGATTAACGAAAACCCCTTTTTGTGGGGAAGGATGATCCTCTCCAAGCCACCAGAACCAGTCACTTCCTTCCGCTATGAGGAGCAACTCATATACTTTGTCTCTCACCTCGGGGGAAAGAAAGCGCTTCCTTCTTTCAAACTCTCTTCGCACCTCCGAAAGACGTCCCCATGCCCAGTTTTTTTCTGAATGACCTACCCAGCTTGTAAATTCCCCAAAAATCCAGGAACCGGGGGCAACACGCTCAAGCACCGGTATATCCCGGACGCTCTGGAGGAGATATCTTGATGGCGTAATAGTAGTCACCCCCTCACCTTCAGAAAGCGCCTCATAAAGGCCGCTGAGAAACAGAAGTCCGTTTTCTTTATAATACTCCCAAGCATTCTCCCCATCAAGAATTACACTAACGATGTAGTCACCCTCCCCGGGGAGGGCTTTCCGAATATTCGAAAGTTTCCGCATAAAATTCTCGACAGCCTGCACGGCAGAAACTCTGTAATACTCAAACCCGATGGCGTCAGAGAGCACGCGGTCCCGGAAAAAGATCACGATGTCACGACCATGGCATCGGAATCGATGAGGCCTATACAGTAGAACAGGTGCGCTTCCATCTTCTGCGCGACTGATATTCAAGGAACGAAAGAGGATTTCTTCTCCCGTAGCAACCCATTGAACGCTTTCCTGGGCAGCCCAAGAGAGGATCTTCTCGCTCACCGACCCTTCTGAGGGCCACATTCCTAAAATGTCTTTTCCCCAAACTTCGCAAGCATACTCTTTCCCTCGGCGAATTTGTTCCACAGCATCTTGGGGAAAAGAGGACCAGTCCAGGGGAAGATCTTGGACAACGCTCCCATCCCCAAGGATAGGGAGGATAGGATGATACAATGGAGAAAAAGCTATCTCGATTTGCCCCCTCTCAAGGAGCTTTCGATACTGAGGAACAATGGCTCGAAACACTCTCATTGTGACATCAAAGACTCTCCTCTTATCGTCTTCCGTGTAATTACGCCCCTTTTCGTAGAGGTACCTTGCGTCTTCGTCGGTTCTAAGGAGCAAAGGATCAAACCATATGAGCTGGTACAACACTTGGAGATCGAGGAAGTCCTGAGTGCTAAAGTCGAAAAGGGCTGTATCCCTTCGCTCCCAGAGCTCTTTATACCTTGGCCAACACTCGAAAGTCCGAGGCGACGCAACAAGAAAGAAAAGCTCAACTATTTCTCTTTTTTCCTCTGCAGTAAGTGTTGTTGCTTCCCTTTCCGCCAACCGCATAACTCGATCCTTTTTCCCTTCAAGGTAAAGATCAATCTGCCGCAGGAGAGAGGGAACAAAGTTAAAGGTGACCTGGACTGATGGGAAGCGCTCGAGAAGTTTTCCCATAAAAAGGTAGTCCTTTGTAGCATGAGTCCGAACCCAGGGAAGAACGAATTCTCCTTTCTCCTCATCCCAGTACCACGGTTGATGCATGTGCCAGAGAATGTGAACGTAAAACGCCATGCCCGCACCCCTTCTTTAATCAAGTCGAATGATCTCTCCCTTACATACCTTCCCAGAAGCAATTTCAAGACGCCCCATGGTAAGGCATGGAGAAAAAACCTTATCCGTTGGGCTTCCAGGATTCACAAGGAGGAACTCTCTTCGCCATACGAGGAGAGGACGATGCGAATGTCCATAGACAACCACGTTAACATTCTCTTCTGCAAAGGAAGTCAGCGCTACCTTTTCTGCTTCCTCGGGCGAGCCGCGCCCATGCACGAGGCCAATACGTACTCCTTCAAGTTCGACAACCCGTTTTGCAGGGAGACGTGTACACACGCTGGGGGTATCCATATTGCCGCAAACAGCGTACACAGGAGCAAACTGAGATAACTCTTCCAAAACCCACCACTCCACGATATCTCCTGCGTGGAGAATGCAATCCACGCTCTGCAAGAAGGACGTAAGATACTCAGGAAGTACTTTCAATCGTTCCGGAATATGCGTATCAGAGAGAATGGCAACAACCATAACGCTTCTCACCCTCTGCCTGGAAGAAGCGTTCTGCTGCTTTGACAGTATTCGCCATGAGCATAGCGACCGTCATAGGACCAACCCCACCAGGAACTGGCGTGATATACGAAGCCTTTGGAGCAACACTTGCAAAGTCTACGTCGCCCACGAGCCTCTCTCCTACCCTGTTAATTCCCACATCAACAACCACAACCCCTTCTCTTACCATGTCTCCCGTGATCAGCCCCGGCGATCCACAAGCAGCAACAAGGATATCAGCCCTCTTTGTGTGTTCAGGAAGATTGGCGGTTTTTGTATGACATACCGTAACAGTGGCGTTAGCTCCCTTTGCCTTCTGGACAAGCATCATAGCAAGAGGTTTTCCCACAATGGTACTCCGACCGACAATAACTACGTGTTTTCCTTCCACGGCGATACCGTATCGGACAAGGAGCTCCTGAACCCCCCACGGCGTACAGGGGAGAAAAAGTGGATCTCCAATCATGAGCCGACCGAGATTATAGGGGTGGAAACCGTCGACATCCTTCTCAGGGGAAATACGGTATAGAACCTCGCGCTCTTCAAGATGAGGGGGAAGAGGAAGCTGCACAAGGATTCCATGAACTGCAGGATCCGCGTTCAAAGAATCAATAAGTTCAAGAAGCTTTACCGTGTCCGTTTCTTCAGGAAGATGATGCAAAAATGAGCGAATGCCAAGTTTTTCGCAAGCTCTTTCTTTGTTTCGCACATACACTTGGCTTGCCGGATTATTCCCTACAAGAATAACAGCAAGCCCGGGTCGATATCCTAAAGAAGTCAAACGTGATACCCGCGGCTGAAGTTCCTCGTAAATTTTCGCCGCTGCTGCCTTTCCATCAAGAATCTGAAAGGACACGATACTTCTCCCTCCTTCGCATCGCCTCTTGCAAGAATTTCTCAAGGGCTTCCCACGAGGCGTTTATAATCCTCTCCTCGGGAAAGCTAATCTCTTCAAGCATACGTAAGGCTTCCCCAAACTCTCCAACCTCCGCACAGAAATGGGCGTCGCTTGAGACGATAATCATTCCTCCAAGATCTTTCACAAGTTGCACAATAAGGCGGCAATTTTCTTCGCTTCCCTTTCTGCTCACCGAAAAGGAGCTGTTGTTCACCTCGATAACTTTTCCGAGCCGTACCACAGCCTCAACGACTTCCTCATAATTCAACGGGTACCTAGGATTTCCTGGATGGGCAACGATATCGACAAAAGGATGCTCGAGAGCCTTTATGAGGGCTCGGGTATTAACCTCTTTAGATCCTCCAGAGAAGACTTGAGGGTGAAAAGACACAAAGGCAAAATCGAGCCGACGGAGAATACGGTCCGCAAGGTCGAGGTGTCCCTCAGCATCGCGAATATCAACCTCCGCGCCAAAATAGAGACGAACCCCCAAAGCTTCTTTAGGAAAATGCCCTCGAGCTTCAAAGTAAAGAGGCGAGGGACCTCCAGGCATGCTTGGCGTATGGTCAGCAATACCAAGAGCAAGAAGTCCCTTCTGCCTCGCCATTTGGAGGTTTTCAAAGACCGTACTGTATCCATGACCACTGGCAACGGTATGCACATGAAGGTCGGCAATGATACGTATCATCGTGCTTCCTCCTCACCCCGTCTTGCAAGGAAGGATATAATGGAACGCTCGAATTGTACAAGGGGGGGATCCGAAAAGACGTCCACACCGCGAAGCCAGGCGCTATAACACGCCAGATACTGGAGAAAGGCCATATACTGACCTACGAAAAAAGGGGAAAGTTCTGGAATTTCCACAACGAAGAAACGTCCCCCTACATGCCGAAGGAGAGACTGAAGTACCTCTGCCTCTGCATTTTGCACATCGGCAAAGGAACAGCGACGGAGAGACCCTGGAGGGGTGAATGATCCAGACAGAGAGGAAAAGGTTTGGGGAATCTTGACCTGGAATCCTTGCCTTGTGTTGCCCCGGATAAAGAGAACCAAAGAACGGGGCATCTCTTCTCTTTCTCTAAAAAAGTCTCCGTTCCCAGCAATACGAAGCAATTCTTTTCTCCCAAGACACTCTTCAAGGAGAGGAGCAAAGGACATAGTCACCTTCTTAAGGAGCAAAGAATCAACGACGAAGTATATGCAATCCTTCCTCTCAAGCTCTCGAGAGATGATGAGGGCCATGCGAAGGGCCACTTCGCGAAGCAAAGCGTACCCTTCCTGGAATCCTCGCTCAATCTCCTCTGGAAATACACCACAAAGACTCAAGGGGAGGTACAAAAATGCACTCCTCTGCCAAAAGGAAAAACAGGGAATATCGACAGGCAGAAAGGGGACAAAGTACTCCCAAGCACACTCTGCAAAAATCCCATGAGGCTCTCCTACAAGTACCCGTTTCCGGTCTTGCAAAGCGAAAAAGGCAAGAACGCTCCAAAATTCCTCTGGGCGTCGGGCAAGAAAGAGGAAAGTCGTATCCACCTGGGGCAACCCGCTATACAATCGCCTAAGGAGATCCTCATCCGTGCTTGCACAGATGAAAGTCCTCTTCTCACCAAGGGGAAAAGCGATCAAAAAGGCCTCTAAAGTGGTAAGAATGTCACCCTGGGTAACGATGACCACATACCGGGGCACTCCCAACGTCGCTCGATAAAAGCTCTCAAGAGGCAAGAGGTCAATCTCTTGGGTCACAAATGGAGGAAGGGGAAGGGCAGGTAGTGCCCTTGTTTCCCCTTTCTCTCCAATGGGACGGACAACTACTTTCCTTTTCGCAGCCTTCTCCATAGACCATAGCGCACACTATTGACAAGGGCCTCCCAGCTCGCCTCAATAATGTCCGTTGAAACACCCACCGTACCCCAAACGTCCTCTCCATCGGTCGATTGAATGAGAACACGAATTTTTGCTGCCGTCCCTTCCTTCTCCGAGAGAACCCGCACTTTGTAATCCGAAAGACGAATTCTCCGAAGAGCAGGGTAGAGCTCCTCCAGGGCTTTCCTCAAAGCGTTATCTAGAGCATGAACGGGGCCGTCACCTTCCGCCGCAGTATGCACCACGTTTTTATCCACCCGAACCTTTATAGTCGCTTCAGTCGTCGTGTTCTCATTACCCCGCTTCTCTACAATTACACGGAAACCTTCAAGTTCGAAGAACTTTACTTCCTCACCTAAAGTCTCTCGAAGGAGGATTTCGAAGGAGGCATCAGCTCCCTCAAACTGGTACCCGTAATTCTCAGCCTCTTTAATCTTCTGCACCAGGGCATCGAGTCTTGGGTCTTTTGGATCGAGATCGATGCCCATTTCTCTCGCACGATACACAATGTTACTTTTCCCCGCTTGGTCTGATACTACAATTCGCCGCCGATTTCCTACCGCTTCAGGTGGAACATGTTCATAGGTAGCTGGATGGCGGAGAATAGCACTCGCGTGAACACCTCCTTTGTGAGCAAAGGCGCTTCGCCCCACATACGGCTGGTGGTCATCGTGGCGGAGATTAGCTATCTCGCTGACGAAATGGGAAAGCTCGAAGAGCTTGCGAATTTTCTCCTCGGGAATAGAAAGAACACGCATCTTGAACCAGAGATTTGGAATAACCGTACAAAGGTTGGCATTGCCACACCGTTCTCCATAACCGTTAACTGTTCCTTGAACCTGAACTGCTCCCATCCGAACCGCGGCAATACTGTTAGCCACAGCTACTCCACTGTCATTATGCGCGTGGATACCAAGGGGAATATTGTTCCCAAGGCGTTCGTACACCATCTGCATGATGGCCTCGACTTCATGGGGAAGCGTACCTCCATTAGTATCGCAAAGCACGAGAATACGCGCTCCTGCTTCCCAGGCTACTTGAAGCGTTTTCAAGGCATACTCTGGATCAGCCTTAAAACCATCAAAGAAATGCTCTGCGTCGTAGATAACCTCCCGTCCCTGCTTTCTGAGATAGGACACTGACTCCTCGATCATGCGGAGATTCTCATCAAGTGTAGTCTTTAGAGCCTCGGTCACGTGTAACGTCCAGGATTTCCCAAAAATCGTAATGACCGGTGCTTCAGACTCAAGAAGGAGGCGAATATTCCGATCTTCCTCCACAGGGTTATCTGCTCGACGAGTACTTCCAAAAGCACAAATTTTAGCATGTTTCAACGAGAGTTTCCGCACCTCTCGGAAAAACGCCACATCCTTGGGATTAGCCCCCGGCCATCCTCCCTCGATGTAGTGAAATCCCATCTCGTCAAGCTTCTCAGCAATACGGAGTTTATCCTGGAGAGAAAAATTCACACCCTCCATCTGCGATCCATCGCGCAAGGTGGTATCATAAATTTCCACCTGAGATTTCCACTCCATAACGTCCACCCCTTAAAGATTCAGAATACCTTGCAGTTCTTGAAGCGTTCCAACCACGACATCAGGCTTGATCAGAGAGGTAAGCACTTCTTCCTTTTGCGTAACACCCGTCAGGACGAGGATAGTTGACACGCCACAATTCTTACCCAAGAGAACGTCTGTGTCAATACGATCTCCAACAATGGCGGTTTCTTCGGGTCGGAAACCAAGAGCGTCAAGCACAAAGAGGAGAATCTCAGGCGATGGCTTCCCGATGACTCGAGCTTTACGACCCGACGCACACTCTAAACTCGCAAGGATAGCCCCAGCACCAGGGATGACCCCGCTTTCCATGGGATACGTAGGATCAGGATTCGTCCCCACAAGCTGTGCTCCCCTAAGGAGGAAATCAAGGGCTATTTTCATCTTCTGAAAGGTAAAGCGACGGTCAAGACCAACAACGACAAAATCAGCACCTTTCGGAGAGAATCGAGGAAGAATCCGCAATCCCGCCCTTTTGAGCTCTTCCTTGAGCCCCTCTTCTCCTATTGCATACACTCGCGCGTGCGGCCTTTCGCGCCGCAGGCATTCTGCGGTGACGAAAGCGGAGGAAAAAATTTCTTCAACTCTTGCTTCTATCCCCATGCTCCGAAGCTTTTCCATATATCCTTCCCGAAGAAGGAACGTATTGTTGGTAAGGAAAGCCATGCGGAATCCTCTAAGACGAGCACGCCGCAGAAATTCTACATTTTCGGGAATTGGTGTATTCAGAAGGTAAACGACGCCATCAAGATCAACAACAAAGTTTTTAACCCTTTGAAGACCATCGTATGACAAAATACATCGCCCCCGTTGGTTTTCCTTGAAGATAGAACACCGGGGGCGAAAAATCAAGAAGGAAGAGGTAAGTTTTACACCTTCAGATATTGGCGCTCAATAGCACGAATTTTCTCGACTTTCGGAAGGGAACGTCCACCTTGAAAGTCGCTCCGCAAAAAAGCCGATACGAGCAACTTAGCAAGTTCCGGACCAACAATATGTCGCCCTAGTGTAAGGACATTGGCGTTATTGCTTTTCCTCGCTCGTTCGGCCGAGTAAATGTCGTGAGCACAGGCTGCGTAGATGCCTGGAACTTTATTCGCCGCAATAGCCATACCAATTCCAGTACCACATACGAGAATTCCTTGGTGGTATTTGCCCTCCCGAATACCAAGACACGCTTTCAAAGCTATATCTGGGTAGTCAACAATTTCGTCTTCGGAAAAAACTCCAAGATCGTCAAAAGGTACCCCTTCCTCTCGAAGGTATTCCGCGATGACTCTTTTCAATGGGAACCCAAAGTGGTCTGAAGCAAGAACAACCACCACGTTTCACCTCGCCAAACCTTATTCTCCACTTGACACAGCAAGGAGCCATTTACCCACCTGGGCATCAGTTATAAGGTCGGTTAACCACTTCCCCCTCAACGCTCCAAGGATAGCTTCTTTCTTTTCCATGCCTCCTGCCATGCCAATAACTCGGGAACCTCGTTCTCGAATACGTTTAACGTTAGCAGCAATCCTCTTTCGGTCAAGGTCGCTTGCAATAATCTCCCCGTGAGCATCAAAAAAGGTTCCACAGATAGCACCCACCGCACCCTTGCGGATGAGCTCTTCTATTTCTTCTTCTTCAAAGTTTCCCGTTTCTATGAGGAGACTCGTTTCTCTTCTCATACCTCCGATACCTACAAGGGCAACATCGACTTCTTCAGCCATCCGTAGTACTTCCTGAACCTCTTTCTCACTCAAGAAAGCATCTCGCGTTTCTGGACTTTTGGCAAAGGCAGGGGCAAAGAGGTACACAGGTTCTCCTCCAAAGCGATTGGCGAACTCCTTCACGAGCTCTATAGCTACAGTTTTCCACCGGCGCCCACCGTATCCCCCCATCATCTGCACGACTCGTACTCCGTGGAGATCAAGCTTTGGCAAGTACTCAAGAACAGCGTGCAGTGTTCTTCCGTAAGCCACTCCAATACTCGTATACGAGACAAGGTGATCTTTAAGAAAAGAAGCGGCAGCTTGTGCGACTGCCTTAATAACACCCTCCGGAGTACCACTGTACGTTCGAACCACCACCGCGTTAAGAAGGTTAAAGCGTTCAGCGAGCGATTGTGAAAGCTCAGCGTCTATCTCTCCACTCCGGCGAATGCGAATCTCCACAATACCAATCTCTCGGGCTCTTTTAAGCATTCGGTAGACTTTTTGTGGGGAAACACCAATGAGTTCTGCTATTTTCCTCTGATTAAGGTCTTCAAGATAATAAAGCTCAGCAACTTTGGCCAGGCGATCGAAATCCTCTTCCTTAGCCACTCTCGGTGACAAACACATCGCCCCTTTCAGTCCTGAAAGTAGTGTAACGACCTTCCGGTTCCCCCGCAAGCGTTTCGGAAGTAGCGCTTTGCCAATTCTAAACACCCGAGAATCGAACAGTTTTCTCGACGCACTACTTCAAAATCGTGAAAAACACGCTTCTTGTACTCAAAAAGTGCCGCACTTGCACCCCCCGTAAGCACCATAGTCCCTTCAAAAGCGACCTTTTGCGATACTGCACGCAAGGTCCTTTGCATTCTTCCTACAATTCCTTCAACAAGAGCCGCAAGACACTCTTCCCTCGTTGTATCGAGCGTCAGTCCCGAAAAAGAAGCACGTTTCTGCACAAGACTCGTCCTATCTCCTGCAAGGTAGGGAATACACCTTACCTTCGTGCGATCTCCCCTTTCGAGAACCCCCCGAAGGTACGAGTCGTAAAACTCTACTTCGCTAAGCTCCCTACAGAACTGCGTTCTGAACCACTCTAGAGCAAACCCCCCAATGACAATATCGTACATAAGCCACTTTCCAGGGAAAGGATGGGTTCTCAAATAGTACTGCTCGCTTGGGAGAGGTCTCTCAAGGCAGATGACGAGAATTTCAGAGCTTCCCGAAATATTGAGTACTTGTCCTTCTCTCAACAAACCTGCTCCAACCGCAGCAGCAGAGGTATCATTGGACCCTGCGAGAACAGGAACACCCGATCGCAACCCAGTAAGATTAGCTACCTCTTCTGAAACATATCCTGCAACCTCAAGGGAGGACACGACAGGAGGAAGCTTCTCACAAGGAATACCAAGTTCACGCGTGAGTTCCTCACTCCATCCCGAACCAGTGGTCGTCTCATACAATCCAGTTACTGAGGCATTCGTGGGGTCAATGAGCCAGCGACCAACAAGCTTTTTGAGAAGAAAAGTATTAAGATGCCCAAGGACCGAGGCTTTCCGAAAAACCTCAGGTCTCTCCTCTTTTAGCCAGAGCATGCTTGTGAGAGAAATTCCCCCAGGATAAGGAATGTTGCCAGCTATTGCGAGGAACTTTTCTTTCCCAACAAGCTGTATTGCCCTTCTTGCTTGCCTTACGCTCCTTCTGTCCCAATGAATGATAGCAGGGAAAAGGGGCGTGCCGTCTCTGTCCATAGCGATAAGTGCCGGGCTAAAAACGCAGGGAACAATGAGGGTAATATCCTTGGCATATCCTCGATCCCGTAAGTTTCGCACCACTTGAAGAAAAGCTTGCCATATAACGTTTGGATCAATCTGTACACTAAGACCATCCGCTTCGTAAGCGTACTCAACCTTATCCTGGGCAACAAGCGAGTAACGCTCGTCAAAGAGAGCGCTTTTGAGAGAGGAAGTTCCTGCATCGATGGTAAGAATGTACTCTCTGCCCATACACTCATCACTTCCTCTCACTTGACCCCAAAGGCGAGGTTAGGAAGGAAAGTGACTAAGGAGGGGAAAATGGTAATTAGTGCAAGAACAACAAGAATTGGAATCAAGAATGGCAACGATGCTCGGGCAATACGCAAGGGCGAGAGTCCAGAAACTCTGCTCAAGATGAAAAGGCTCATACCAAATGGTGGGGTTAACAACCCAATCATGAGATTAAGGACCATGACGAGACCAAAGTGGATAGGGTCAATACCAACTCTACTTATGAGTGGCACAAGGACTGGTACAAGTATGGATATCGCTGCGATCGTTTCCATAAAACATCCCACAACAAGTAGAAACAGGTTCAAAAGGAGCAAAACCACAAGAGGATTCGAACTTAAGCCCGTTATGGTTTCTGCCAAAATGATCGGCGCTCTTCCCCGAATGAGAACCCAGCCATAAAAGGCCGCGCAGGCGATGATGAACGTAATAGTTGCTGTCTCAATGGCAGTTTCTTTGAGGATTTTCCAGAGCTCTCGCAGAGAGAGTTCGCGGTATACAAAAAAACTCAACACAAAAGCGTAAGTAGCAGCAATGGCAGCAGCTTCAGTTGCGGTGAAAATCCCGCTTAACATCCCGAGAATAAGGATGAACGGCGTCAATCCGGGTGCCAGAGCCTCCTTAAAAGCCTTCAAAAGTTCACTCTTTGAAGGTTTCGGGTCACGAGGGTATTTCCTTCCGTAGAAAGCAGTCATAACCATAAGCGCAATTCCAACGAGGATACCAGGAATAATACCTCCGATAAGGAGGCGACCAATAGAAGCACTGGCTAAAATACCGTAAACGACAAGAGGAACACTGGGCGGAATAATGGGTCCCACCGTAGCCGATGCACCGGTGATAGCGCAGCTAAACTCGTCATCATACCCTGCTTCCCGCATTGCTTTTAGTTCTACTACGCCAAGACCAGCAGTATCAGCAGTCGCTAAACCACTCATACCGGCAAAAATCATGCTCGCTAAAATATTGACTTGCCCAAGTCCTCCACTCCAATGCCCCACAAGACACCTGGCAAACTTGAATATCCGCTGCGTGATCCCCCCGGCATTCATCAATTTTCCAGTGAGCAAAAAAAGAGGAATAGCCAGAAGAACAAAGCTATTAACACCATAAAGTACCCGCTGCGCCACAGCTCCAAGGGGTACTGCGGTACCCCACATAATAAGCATGGAGACAAGTCCTGCAATGCCAAGGGCAAAGGCTACTGGTAAACCGGTCAAAAAGAGAAAAATGAGCAGACCAACAAAAATAGCAAGTTCCATTATACGCCACTCCTATCAGTGCAGTGTAGCATCTTCTCTTTAGACTCGAAGACCTCTTTGCTCCAGAGGATTAAAGCAACAAGCATGAGAGAGCTCCCTGTGAGAGAAATGAGGTAAAGATGTCCCATTCGCAGCCAGCTAATTGAACCCACTGGACTACTCCACATCCGCTTTGCCATTCCCAGGCTTCCGTAAAGCACAATCGACAAGAAGATGAACATAATAGGAGCAAAGCCAAGGTAAAACTTCCGTTGAACCCGCTGTGACATTCTCTCAATGAACGTTGAAACACAAATATGGTCTCCCTTACGAAGAGCAGCAGCTGCTCCCACAAAGGTAATCAACATAAGCGTGTACCGTGCTGCTTCTTCCGTCCAGGGAATTGAAAAAGGCAGGATGTAACGAACAAGAACCTGAGTGACCACAAGAAAAAGCATAACCACAAAGGCAAGCGCTGCTGCAACCTCAAGAACCTTGAGAAAACCACAAATCTTTTGGCTTTTCAAGCTCCCCCACCCCGCTTTCAATGAACAAATCAGCCTGCCCCAAAGCTTTGGGGCAGGCTGAAAGACCCTCAGTACGAGAGTACCTCTTCCCAAGTGGTAACTGTCCACTGTGTTTTGAAGAGCTCTTCTACTACAGGTTTTGCCTTCTGGCGGAAAGCCTCCACATCGGGAATTACGATTTCCATACCTTTCTCTTCAAGCTCTTTAATAATTTCCTGCTCCTTCTCTACAATCTGTTGTGCCGCCCACTCGGTTGCCTCTTTTCCAGCTCGCAGGATAATATCCTGGTGTTCCTTGCTCAATTTGTCGAAGAAGGTTTTGTTGATGGAGAGATATCCCGTTTGTACAAGGTGCCCGGTTAGACTCAAGTACTTTTGAACTTCGTACAGATGGAAGGAAAGGATCTGCGGAGGATCACCCTCAGAGGCGTCGGCAACACCAGTTTGCAAAGCTGTGAAGAGTTCAGTAAGAGGTATTGGAACCGTGTTGGCTCCGAGAGCTTGCCACACCTTAATCCATGTCGGGAGCTGTGGGAGACGAAGTTTGATTCCCTTGAGATCATCTGGAGTCCTAATAGGTTTATTCGAAGTAAAATGCCGTACTCCACGGTACACGACGCCAAGGATTAGAGTGTTACCATTTTTAAGAATTGCTTCTCGCGCTTTTTCGCCAAGCGGGCCATTCCATACTCGAAGGAAATGATTCCAATCCTTCATGACAAAAGGAGAATCGAAGAAGTAATACTCAGGAGCAAAGATTTGGATAATGTTTCCTCCACCAGTGTTCATTTCCAGAGCACCAACCGACACAGCTTCGACAATTTCTTCTTCTGAACCCATGACTCCTCCAAAAAACGTTTGGACCTCAATCTCTCCATTACTGTACTGCTCAACAAGCTCCTTGAACTTCTCTCCTGCTTGGCAAAGAATGTGCTTTGGGTCAAATGCACTCGCCAATCGGATGGTGACTTTTGCCGCGTGAGCAACACCAGCAATAGACAGACAAAGCACTGCTACAAGAAGAACAAAGAACCACAAACTGCACTTCTGTCTCATCGTCTCTCCTCCCTTTCAATGTGTTTCATACTCCATTCCTTCAGAGAAAACCCCTTTTCTCCCCATGCTCACCCCCTTCATCCAGCTGTCCACCCACCATCAATGGGTATATTCGCCCCGGTAATATAACTTGCCCTCGAAGAAGCCAAGAAAAGAATAAGCTCAGCCACTTCCTCAGGTGTCCCTGGTCTTCCAAGGGGCGTTCGGGAAACGATAAGGTTATACCACTGCGGATCAGCAAGAACTTTTTCCACCATCGGCGTCTTGACAAAGGCAGGAGAAACCGCGTTAACTCTAATGCCGTATTTCGCCCACTCTACGGCAAAAGCTTTGGTAAGTTGGCGTACCCCCCCTTTGGTAGCCGCATATATAGCCCGTTCGGGGAGCACCTCCTCACTCTGGAGCGAAGCCAGGTTGACAATCGCTCCTCCACCACCCCGCTCAATCATATGCTTTCCAACTTCAAGGCAAAAGAAAAAGGTTCCCTTCAGATTGATATCAACCATAAAACGCCAGTCTTCCTCAGTGTACTCGACAGCTGGTTTCCTTACATTAACGCCCGCACAATTCACCAAAATATCAATTCTTCCGAAATGCTGTAAGACAGTCTGTACAGCGTTCTTGATAGCTGGAACTTGAGCAACATCGACCGGAACAGCTAAAGCAGCGTAACCCTTCCCTCTAAGTTCTTGGACATATTGCTCACTTCTTTCCTGGTCGATATCAGCGATAACACAACGTGCTCCTTCCTCACAGAAACGACGCACTACAGCTCGTCCAATACCGTTGCTTCCACCAGTCACTACAACGACTTTACCCTCAAACTCTCCCAACCAAGTCACCTCCAAGGAAACTGTAGGTCTTACCGTTAAAAAAAACATGGTAATTTTTTCATAAAAATGATAATGTACGATACTCATCCTGTCAATCTTTCCTCAAAAGTTTTCGTAACGCGCTTGTACGAGAATACACCTGCCACAACCACCGCCACAAATCCAGCAGCAAAACCGTTATTGTAAAGATTCAATCCCCCGTGGAGAACACCCACATTCATAGCCACAAAAAGGTGCAAAAAACCGGCAAGGATACCTGCTACAATTCCAAACTCTCCAGCAAGAGGCGCGAGGGCTGAGGAAAAGAGCGCCGCAAGGAGTGGACCAGGCTCATGAGCTTTAAAAGAAGAACACATCGTTCCAAGGTACACTCCAGCAAGGATAGGGAGAACATTCCTTAGATGTTTTCCATACGCGGCAAAGCCCACCATGGTAAAAATTCCACCAAGAACAGGGCCGTTAAAACTACCACGGACCAAAAGCACGTAAATGACTCCAAGAAGCCCCGTAACGCCCATATTCCATATGGTAGCCGAAGAACAGCAAGAGAAGAAATCGGAAGGAGATTTTCCAGGGAGACTCAGAAGCTGTTTCCAGCGGGAGAAAACCTGACGATCAGCCAGAAACCCGAGGAGAACAAGAAACAAAAGAGCACCGGAGAGTACACAAGGTACCTCAAGAGGAATCTGTTCTCGCCAGGAGAGAACAGATTCAACCGCAAAACCAAAGCCTTTGAGAAGAGCAGCTAAGAGTGAACCTACAATGCCCCCAGCGAAACCAACATTGTAGAGATTATACCCAGAATGCATAGAAGCCACCCTTGAAGCAATAGCTAAAGTCAGAAAGCCACTCAAAGTTCCAGAAATCAAAGCAAGTTCGAGACGGAAACCCCAATGGCAAAAAAGGAAACCCACCACCGGAGCAAGTGAAGTGGCAAAAAGGCTCGCAGGGAGAACTTCCTGGAAAGGTTTTCGACTGGCACGAGCAAAGAGGAAACATCCAAGAAACACCGGAAGAATATTGAAGAGATTCTTGCCAAAAAAAGCAAAACCCATGAGGGTCAGTAAGGCAGCTATATGGTTCCCCGTGATAGCAGGAGCACCAAGGCAAAACCCCCATCCAATTAACCCCACCAGGGCTACATTAAGCAAGGTTGCTGGAATGCCAGCAATGGCAAAATAGTCGGTGATAAGGATTCCAGGGTGCTTCATAATAGTAAGCAATCCAACAGAAAGCTCTTTAAAGTCACCACTACTCAAGGCAAGGAGGAGAAGAAAAAGAGAAGGAAAAAGTAAATACACTTTGTACAACTTCATAGCCGAAGTCCATCTAAACGAGGTAACACGTCTCCTCCACAGTCAATGATCCCTACTTTTGCTCCTTTCCCTTGAGAAGCAAAAGCCATTTCCAAAGCTTCCTCGACTGTGGCGGCGTGACGAAAACCGAGCGACTCTTTCTCCTCAACACTCATTCCATCGGAAACACAGATCACCTCTCGAGAGTGCTCCATAATCTTAGCGTGCAAGAGGAGCGTCGCAGCACACACAAGGTCTTCAAAAACCCCCAATTCCACTTGTTTTTTAAGTTCTTGATAAGAGAGCATCGCACACTTTCTAAGGCTTTCATGGGTTGGGGAAATACCCTCAGGGAAAGGAGCCACAAGAATGGAAGTTCCGCCCCTTTTAAGACCTTTTTGGGCGTAAGAAAGAGGCTTTACCCCCTGCCAATAATCAATATCTGCAGGATACGCGCTGACAACGACAATGTCGGCAAGGTCTGGGATTCTCTGCTCATATACTTCCTTCGCTACCCACGCACCAACTCGATGGGCCCGGACAGGATCTCCAGACACAACCTTAACAATTCTTCCCGCTTCATCGACAACCACGTTGACGATGAATCTTAAACCGACCGCTTCGGCTACCATCTCTATCTCGTGTCGCACTTCGTTCTCAACTTCTCCCGCAATGTGGAGATAGAGGTCTTTTGCCATAGGCATGATGTGAGTACGTCCCGTAGTCTCCCATGAACATATCCCCGGTTGTATTGCTTTTCCTCCCCCACCATATCCGGCATAGCAATGAGGGACGATGCTCCCGACAGCGATAAGAAAATCGGCTTCAAGGGCAAGTCTATTTACTTCTATAGGAATCCCGCTTGGCGTGTAGCCCACTTTGACCAGTTGCCGCGGGTTTTGCCATTCATGGTTAAGGACTGGCACCCTTGCCACAACCTCATCGCCGAAACACTTCCGTATTTCCTCTTCAGTCATGTACCTGTGCGTTCCAAGACCAATGAGTACTGTGATATCCTTATCAGGGATTCCAGCTTTGTTGAGCTCATCAAGAAGTATGGGAAAAATTCTCTCTCTTGGGGTAGCCCTTGTGAGATCATCGCCCACGATAACAACTTTCATGCCTTTACGTAACCTTTCCAGAAGAGGGACAGAATTCACAGGATTTCGCAGGGATGCAAGAATTGCCTCTTGCTCGGAAATACACTGGGTAAAACTTCCGGGTTTAATGAAGTACAGCACGTTTTCTGGAGGAACCTCGACTCGGATTCTTTCCTTTCCGTACCGGAGGAAGAAAACTTTACTCATGCTCATCCTCTCCCCCTAGTCTCTGCGCAAAAAAGGAGCAAGGAAAAAGATCGTCCCTACACGAACATAGCTCCATAATATCCCTGGAATCCAATCTTCCCCGTCACAAAGCTCTCTTTTTCCTCTCCCAATAATTTTTTTGTCCCCGGTCAAAGACGTGCTTCTCCGACACACTTCTAAGCTCCCCAAGGGCAGTCATCTCCTTTACAATGCTTTCCACCAGAGGTGACACCTCGAGACCGCTTTTCCTCAAAAGAAATCCCCTCTCCCCAGAAAATCCGAAGTGGCTCGGGGCCCCAAGCTTAAGAAGTGGGGGGATGTGTCCCGTTTCCTGAAAAGCCAAAAGGAGATTATCTCCTAAACCCCCTCTTTTTGCATGCTCCTCAAGCGTCACCACAAGACGCGAGGAACGCGCAACACACGCTACCATATAGTTGTCGAGGGGTTTTACAAAACGAGCATTAAAAACAAAAGTCTTGTATCCCTTTTTCTCAAGCTCTTGAGCCACCTCAAGAGCAACTCCCACAAGTTGCCCCAAGGCAATAAACGTCACATCAGCACCTCGGAATTCTCCAGTAAGTGGTTCAAAATGTCCAAGCTTGACCTCTTGGTGCTTTATGGGAAACTCAACCTCTCCACCTCGAGCACCAAATCGCATGTACACGGGCCCGTGAAAGGTCTCGAAAAGGTATCGCCCAAGCAGCACCGTGTCTTCATAATCACACGGTTCGCATACCACAAGGTTATCAAGGATTGAGAGAATTCCAATGTCTTCAAGCGCTTGATGCGTAAACCCAGCGTACTGCGCTGAGAATCCCGTATCTGTTCCACATATTTTCACGTTTAAGGCCCAGCGACAGATATCAGTACGAATCTGCTCAAAGGCCCGCATCGTCAAGAAAGTAGCGTAGCCAGAGATGACCGGTACCATCCCTTGGAGTGCAAGGCCAGCACATATCCCCATTCCTGACTGTTCGCAAATCCCGCACTCAATAACCCGTTCTGGGTATTTCTCCTTCACCTTTTTAAAGCGAGACACAGAGTCTACCGAAACGCAAACAATGTCTTTTCCTTCATCGATGAGTGCTACAAGAACATCTTGTAATGCAGTTCGTCGATCCCTCATAAGAGCACCTCTCATCCTACATACTTTTCAACGATCTCCCGCGGGAGCCCACAGTAATGAGATGCTATCTCATTTTCAAGTTCTGGTACCCCTTTACCCTTTACCGTTTGGGCAAGAATAACAGCTGGTCGTCTGTCATTTCTGCCCTTGGCCCACGAGAGAGCTTCCCAAACTGCCCAAAGATCGTGACCAGCAACTTCCCGAACAGTCCAACCAAAAGCCTCAAACTTTGCTACAAGAGGCTCAAGAGGGTGAAGATCCTCTGTGAAACCAGAGAGCTGAAGACGATTCCTATCAACAATGAGCGTGAGGTTGTCAAGGCCATAGCGGAGGGCTATTGGAAGGCATTCCCAGTTCGTTCCTTCGTTAAGTTCTCCATCTCCCACAAGAACGAAGACGTGAAAGGGTTTTCGGTGCATTACGAAGGCAAGGGCACATCCGACTCCTAAGGGAAGACCATGCCCTAAGGAGCCCGTTGCCGCATCAATTCCCGGAACACCAAGCTCCGGGTGAATTCCTAATAGCGTCTCTCCCACACAACCATACTCCCAGAAAAGGTTATCATCGAGGAATCCCTTCTCGGCCAGTACCGCGTAGAGCGCCAGACCGGCGTGACCTTTAGAGAGAACAAACTGGTCTCGGTCTCGAGAAGTCAGGTTCTCCCGAGTCACATTAAGGATGCCGTTAAATAGACAGGTGAGAATCTCCACGACCGAGAGGGATCCCCCGATATGGCTTACTCCAGCACGAAACGTGGCAAAGATAATTCGTTTTCGAACCTTTGCGGCAAAATTCCTCAGTTCTTCTTCGTTGAAGCTCACGAGAGCTCCTTCCTCAGACTTGTGATAATCGGAAAATCTGTTAAAAATAACATGGAATTTGTTTCAAAAACAGTATACCCTACTTTGTCGCTTCTGTCAATGCCACAAGTCTGAGAAAATACAAATCTCAAACATGACATTTGCGATGCAGCTTTTCAGGCCCGTTCTCTCAGATGGGGACAAAAAGAGGGAAACCCAAAAACGCGTTACAGGAGATTGAAAAACTCTTTCTACGCTTATATAATATCCCAAAGTGCGCCTGTAGCTCAATTGGACAGAGCGCTGGACTTCGGATCCAGGGGTTGGGGGTTCAAGTCCCTCCAGGCGCGCCAGGATAGGTATTGTAGCCCACGCCCTGCTTGGAGGGCGTGGGCTTTCTGTTCACTCTGGTTCCCCAGGCCAGGCTCCGACGATCCCTTCGGCTGCCCACTCCATGGTAATCAGTTCGTCCATGGTCAGACGAATACCCTCAGGAACTCGGAGATTTCCTTTGCGATCACGAATAGGACCGGTAAAGGGACTGAAAGCATATTCGGGATCGGCCATAGCCTTGAGAAGAACAAAGACAAGATCGTAAACGCTGATTTCTCCGTACACTGGGTCGTTCACGATTGTGGACTTCAGCTTCTCTTCAAAAACTGGGTTTATGGGCATACCAAAATCGGCACCGAGTTCTACAGCACCTTCCCGCAAAAGCCACCAGTAGTCGACATTCTCAAGATTCTTCGGAGTATAGAGACCGGCGTAAACCTTAGCGAAGAAATCAAGGTAGATAGCCTCCCAATGGACAAGCTGCCCAGAAGCGACAAAATCAGGGGCAAACTTATACATTGGAGAGTAATGTCCAAAGCTTGGAAGACCATGCTCAGCAGCAACTTGGACAACAGTGGGAGAATCTTCGGTAAAGGCTAACACATCGACTCCTTCGGCAATAAGGGACTCCGCAGCCTCCTTGGCGCCCGCAGGGTCATACCAGGAAGTTTGGAGCCAGCGGACGTAAACTTCGGCATTTGGGTTAACTCGCCGAGCACCGAGGGCAAAAGCGTTGATATGGCGCTTAAGCTCCGGAATTGGGAAAGCACCAACATAGCCGAGTTTATTACTCTTTGTGAGGGCACCGGCGATGATACCGTTGAGATAGTACACCTGATGAAAGTCAGCCATGTATGTAGCCATGTTGGGAGCCCTCTTAAACCCAGAACAGTGGAAGAAAATCTTTTCCGGATACCGCTTCGCAGCAGCAAGTGTTCCGTCCATGAACCCGAAACTCGTGGTCACCACGATGTCAACCTTTTCTTGGTTGATGAGTCGATCAATAACCCCTTCTACTTCTCCTTCGGGAACAGCTTCAACATACACGGTATCAATCCACGGATACGTTGCCTCCACAATCTGTCTTGCCTGGTCATGAGCATAGCTCCAGCCAAAATCGCCAATAGGACCAACGTAGATGAACCCCACCTTCAGCTTGGCTTCCTCTGCATGCAATGAAGCAAAAGGCAAAAGGGACACCACGCAGAGGAAAAGGCAAACCACAAAACGCTTCATACCACCACCTCCATAGGCATTCTCTCACTCTCTCTTGTAGGGCACCCCCAAAGAGGCAGGAGGCCCTATCCGCCTCCGTGCTGCAAGACGAGACACAAAACCCAAGGCAACAAGGGGAAAGAGATAAGGGAGTGTATTTAAGAGTTCCGGAGCAACATGAGCTTGGAGACGAAAGGAAAGGTGGTACAACATTCCAAAAAGGTACGCTCCCACAAGACCCCAAAGAGGGTTCCAAAAGGCAAAAATCGTAAGGGCAATGGAAAGCCACCCTATACCTCCTGTCATTCCGTACGACCAAGACGGCCGATATCCCAAGGAAAGATAAGCGCCAGCAAGACCAGCAAGAGCACCTCCAAAAGCAACACAAATATACCGCACCACGGAAACCCGAACGCCCATAACATCACAAGCAGCGGGATTCTCCCCTACAGAACGAATCACAATCCCCCAGCGGGTCCAAAAGAGGATGAACCAGAGGAGAATCGCAAGCCCTAAGCTTACATACACGAAGACGTTGTGTTTTTCAAACCCAGGGAGGCTCGAAAGGAAGGGGAAACGGCACACCGGAAGCGTTGCCTCAAGAACCTTCCCCTCGAAGTTCCGGCCAAGAACACCAGAAATTCCCATGCCCAACATCCCAAGGCTCAATCCCGAGACCACCTGGTTTGCTCGAAGGGTCACACTGCATAAGGCGTGCAGCAAAGCTACGCCGCTTGCAACTATTCCTCCAGCAACGACGCCGAGCCAGGGGTTGGAAGAGTTAAGAGCAACCGCAAAGGCCACGAACGCACCAAGGGACATCATGCCCTCGATCCCAAGGTTAAGCACTCCAGAGCGTTCTGCGTAAATCTCTCCCAAAGTTGCAAGGAGAAGGGGTACACTGTAGGCCATCGTTCGTCCAACAACACCACTAATCCACAATCCCACTGTCATTTTCATCCCTCTCGTTCCAGGACAGGCAGTGTAAAGCAATCCGATAATACAAGAGCTGTTCAGAAGCGATGAGGAAAAGGAGCACAAACCCATTGAGGATATAAATCACTTGGAAGGGGATACCAAAAGAGACCTTAAGGGCGTCACCGCCCGACATTAAAGCCCCAAAAAGGAAGGAACTCGCAAAAACCCCGAGAGGGTTAGCTCGTGCAATCCAAGCCACGATGACGCCCGTGAATCCATACCCCAAGGAAATATGTGCAGGGTGGCGGAGCATATGGTGAATACCACTGACTTCTCCTACTCCAGCAACACCAGCAAGTCCTCCAGAAAGAAACATCACAAGGGACACAATGCGTTCCGTACAGATCCCCGCAAGACGCGCCGCTTTTTCGCCCCTCCCCACAACGCGCAGTTCAAAGCCAAAGGTAGTCCTCGTAAGGAGGAAGTAACAGAGAAAAATCACCAGAATGGCCAAAAAAAGCGTTAAAGACGGTACGCGAGTCGTGGAAAGAGTAGCAAGTCGTGCCTCCTCTGGGAAAGGATCGGTGTAGGCAAACCCTCGAACCGTCTTTCCCTTCCAAGGACCAAGGATAAGGTAGAGGACAAGATTGGCTGCGACGTAATTGAGCATAAGGGTGGTAATGATCTCATTAATGGCGAGTTTATTCCGACACCACGCAGCGCAGAGGCCCCAGAGAGCCCCTCCCAGAAACCCAAGGACAAACATCACCGGAAGCAAGAGAGAAGAAGGTAGACGAGAAAAGAGCGCTACCCACGCTCCCACAATAGCTCCGATGAGCATTTGCCCTTCAGCGCCTATGTTCCATACAGCAGCTTGAAAAGAAGTTGCAAGACCTGCGCCAATAAGCGCCAGAGGGATCATCCGTTTGACGGTTTCAGAAAACGCATAGAGACTTCCAAAAGCTCCGCTTAAGAACACTCGGTACGCCGCAAGGGGGGAAATACCAAGCAACAAGAATAGGAAACCGCTCACCAAAAACGCAAAGACAACCGAAGCAATCGAAACGAGGGTTACCATTCCAGGAGATGGTTCAACATGCCGCGTAATTCGAACAACAAGCCTTTTCATCTACTCACCACGAGACACTTCTCGGAAACTCCCCCCATCATCAAGCCAATTTCTCTCCGATCTTCCCCCGTCCAACCACCACTTGGCCGTACCCTCTCACCCACAATCTTCCCCCGGTACAAGACAAGTATCCTATCAGAGAGGGCGAGAATTTCGTCGAGATCCCCAGAGATGAGAAGAATGCCAATACCCTCCTGCTGCAGAGAGAGGAGAAGACGATGAATAAAACTCGTAGCAAGGACATCGAGACCTGCTGTCGGATTCGCGATAACAAGTACCCGAGGACAGGGGGTTAGAGCCTGCGCAAGAGCAACTCGCTGTCGATTGCCACCAGAGAGCAACCGCACCGGGAGATGAGGCAAAGAAGGCACAATGCGATACGTAGCCGTCACCCTTGCCGCGTGTTCCTGTACACGTTTCCAATTAAGCAAGATTCCCCGACGGAAAAAGGGTCTTCGGTAATCCCGAAGAACAAGGTTTTCTGCAACTGTAAGGTCTCCTACAAGGGACACACGACGGTCTTCAGGAACGTACCCAAGACCAGCTTCTTGCACATCCTTTGGAGAGGCACCAGTAAGATCCTTCGCTTCAAGGAACACGCGTCCCCTTAAAGGAGTACGAAGTCCCGCGAGAGCCTCAGCAAGCTCCCGTTGTCCATTGCCCACCACCCCCGCGACACCTACGATTTCCCCTTCTCGCACTACAAAAGAGACTCCCCGCACACCAGGAAGACCCCGATCATCAAGTACCCAAAGGTCTTCAATCTGAAGCAACGGTCTTCCAGGAACAACTAGAACTTTTTCAAGGGAGAGCGGAACTTTTTCCCCCACCATCATGCTCGCAAGGGTTTCAAAATCAACCTCTCCTCTTGTTACCGTTCCCACGACCCTTCCTTTACGGAGAACCGTGATGCGATCTCCTATCTCCCCAACTTCGCTGAACTTGTGGGTAATAAAAAGACAGGTCTTTCCTTCCTCTCTCATCTTCCGCAAGACGGAGAAGAGCCTCTCCGTGTCGCTTGGAGTAAGCACAGAAGTGGGCTCATCGAGAATGAGGATTTCCGCCTTTCGAAGAAGCGCTCTGAGGATCTCTACACGCTGCTGTTCTCCTGCTGAGAGCTGCCATACGTAAGCATCCGGATCCACGTCAAGACCATATTCTCGAGAAAGATCTCGAATGATGACTCTTGCCCGCGCAGCTGGGAAAAAATGCGGCACATGTGGAAATCCAAGAACGACATTCTCCCAAACTCTATGGTTGGGAACAAGTCGAAAATGTTGATGCACCATTCCAATACCAAGCTTTATCGCTACCTGGGGCGAAGCAACGCGGACTTCTTTCCCTCGAAGGAAGATAGACCCTTCATCAGGCTGATGGATACCATACAAGATATTCATGAGGGTCGTCTTTCCAGCTCCATTTTCCCCAAGAAGAATATGAACAGTACCCTTCTTGACCCCAAAGCTTACTCTATCATTCGCCAGGATATCTGGAGGGAAACGTTTAGTAATACCGCGGAAAACAATGATTTCCTCTCCCATGCTCGTTCTCCCCAAACCTAACAACCCGTAATTATACTATCAGGTATTTGCATACGGCAATCTTCTTGGTACAATTGTGCCAACTTCTTCAGAGGGGGGAGAATATGCTTGGACTCCGTGACTTCTGGATAATCCTTGCCTACCTTCTCTGTATCGGAAGCGCCATCCTCTGTGTAGTGTATGGCCTTGTTAACTGGAACCGAGGCACAGAAAGGGTGCAACCGGAAAAAATCATCAGGTGGGAAAAAGAAGAAGAGACACTCGAAGAGTAAGGAGGGAAAGCAATGTACCGGCTCGTTCTCACCCTTGCAACTCTTATCTATCTTCTCATCACCGGATACCTCGGATACATAGCCTACCGCAGAACAAAAACGACGACCGACTACCTTCTTGCTGGACGAGAAGCTCACCCGTATATCATGGCTATGTCTTACGGAGCAACATTCATCAGCACTTCTGCAATCGTCGGCTTCGGTGGAACTGCAGCGCTTTTCGGATTGAGTCTCCTTTGGCTCACCTTCCTCAATATCTTCGTAGGCATATTCCTTGCTTTTGTCTTTTTCGGTCATCGAACAAGGGCCATGGGATACAATCTCGACGCACATACCTTTCCAGAGCTCCTTGGCAAGCGTTTCCAGTCCCCCTTTATCCAAGTCTTCAGCGGTATCCTCATTTTTCTCTTCATGCCTATCTACGTTTCTGCCGTTCTCATGGGAGCAACACAGTTCCTTGTGGTCAATCTCAAAGTGGACTACGAAATCGGTCTTTTGCTCTTTTCAGCTATTGTCGCTCTCTACGTTATCATGGGCGGACTAAAAGGCGTTATGTACACCGACGCCTTTCAAGGAACGATAATGTTTGTAGGGATGTTGTCCCTCCTTTTCCTCACGTACCAAAGATTAGGGGGAATAACCAAAGCACATGAAGCACTTACCCAGCTTGCGCCTAAGGCGCAAGAAATCTTTGGATCCATAGGACACCAGGGTTTTACCAGCATGCCGGCTTTCCTCTCTCCTCTCTGGTGGACGGTTATTTCCACTATAGTTCTTGGCGTAGGTATTGGAGTTCTCGCACAACCACAGCTTGTTATCCGCTTTATGACCGTACGGAGTAGCCGAGAACTCAATAGGGCGACAGCAATTGGGGGTATATTCATTCTTGCCATGACTGGAGTGGCCTTCGTTGTTGGAGCTCTGACCAACGTTTACTTCTTCAACACCACTGGACAGATTTCTTTCCTTGCCGCTGGAAAACAGGTCGACGCTATCATTCCTCTCTTCATCGAAAAAACCATGCCCTCGTGGTTCAGCATCCTCTTTCTCGTCACCCTTTTTGCCGCAGCAATGTCCACTATGAGCAGCCAGTATCACACCATTGGTACGGCTTTGAGCCGAGATATCTTTGAAACTCTCACGGGGAAAAAGGGAACCATAGGCCTCAACCGCATAGGAACGTCCATAGGTATTATCCTGAGTACCCTCCTTGGATGGGGTCTTCCTCGCTTCTATGGACCGGGTTCTGAGATCATTGCAAGAGGCACGTCAATTTTCTTCGGCCTTTGTGCCTCAACATTACTCCCCATGTACATAGGAGCTTTATATTCACGCCGTATCACGAAAGCCGGAGCCATCGCAGGAATGATAACTGGATTCGTTGCTAGCATGTTCTGGTTCCTTTTCGTGCATGAGAAAGAATCTCAAGTACTTGGAGTATGTCAAGCCCTTTTTGGAAGGGGAGCCTTGTGGGGGCTTCCCTGGAAAGTGGTCGACCCAATCGTCATCGCCCTTCCCTTAGCAGCTCTTGTCACTGTCATCGCCAGTTACCTGACGAAACCCTTTGATGCATCACACCTGAAAACCTGTTTCAACGGCCTTGTCTAAGTGCCAAAGCAAAACCGCTAAAGGACGTCCTTTAGCGGTTTTGCTTTGCCCAAAGGAGCACGATTTCCACTCTGTCTTGAGCACCGAGCTTTTTCAGGATACTGGTGATGTGATTCTTCACCGTACTCTCACTAATCCCAAGGAGAGCAGCAATTTCTTTGTTGCTTTTCCCAGATACGATGAGCTCAGCAACTTCTCGTTCTCGAACCGAAAGGCAAGCAGAAAATATATGAGGAGGAAGATGCCTCTCTCGGCGAAGATGCTCGAAAATCTTCCCATATATCTCCTCTCCAAGGAGAACCTCGCCCCTTACACAGGCCCTAAGGCTCTCAAGGAGACGTTCCGGAGGACTATGCTTGATAATGTACCCTCGAGCTCCTTCCTGAACTGCTCGCAAAATAATTTCTTCGTCTTCCTCGACGGTGAGCATAAGAAAAGTAACTCGGGGCATTTGTTTTCTCAGTTCACGAAGGAGGGAGAGACCGTTTCCTCCTGGGATGTGGAAGTCAAGAAGGACAATGTCTGGCAGAGCGGGGGGAACAATTCGAAGAGCTTCTTGAAAATTCCGAGCTTTGGCAACCACCTCGTATCCGTTTTCTGCCAACAGTTTTTCAAGACCCACAAGGACAATTTCATGATCATCGACGAGAGCCACTCGCATTCGCTTCACTTTTCCCCCCTCCTATAGGGATGCTCACCATTACCGTGGTCCCTCGAGGCGAAGACTTTACAGAGAACCTCCCCCGTAGCAAACGCGCCCTCTCCCTCATCCCCAAGAGCCCAAAATGTTCCTCCGGGTTTTTCCGGATTTCCGGACGGAATCCCACTCCATCATCCTGAATAGTACAGAAAAGGAGGTCCTTCTTTTCGTAGATTCTCACCCATGCATTTTGAGCCCTTGCGTGTTTACGAACGTTTGAGAGGGCTTCCTGCACTATCGCTACAAGACCATGGACTACTCGGAAAGGGAGAAAAGGCAAAGACAATACGCACTCAAAATGGACCACTAAATCTCCTGAGGCGAAGACTTCAAGAATTTCCCAAATCTTTGCCTCAAACTGCTCCTTTGGAACTGGCTTGCCCTTTAATTCTGCCAAAATGCAGCGAGATTCCTCAATTCCCAGACGAACAAGAAAGGCGAGCTTCCTGTACACCTCAGAGGAAGTAAGACCTGCCTCGTTTTGGAGAAAGTGAAGGTAGAATTGTACAGAAGCGAGAACCTGTGCAAGACCATCATGAAGTTCACGAGCCAATCGGTTTCGTTCCTCTTCCCGCACAAGCCTTGCGCGTTCCCTCCGGAGTACAAGATGCTCAAGGTACATTTGCCCAAGGCGGAAAATGACTGAGACCATAAGGGTATCAAGAGGATCGGGTTGTTTGTCAAGCACACCTACAAAGAGGAATTTTGCACGTTTCGTAATAAGCGAGAAAGGAACGAAAAGAAGGTACATCTTCCCATCCCATGAAACACTGCATACATCACTCTCTCGCAAACCACCCTCCCCAAAACGAAAATCCCGGAAGCGGAGCTTTCTTGGGAAGTGGGACGAAAACACCCGGTAAGGACGCTTTGGAGAAAGCTTAAAAAACGCACCTGAAGAAATCCCAAGAAGGAGCTGCATTGCCAGAAACATTCGAGAGAAAACAGTCCTTTCGTCTTCACATAAGAGGACCTCTCCAAAGAGATCCATAATCTCTGAAAAGAGAATAACGAGCCTCTCCTGACGTTGTCTGAGAATACTTCCCTCAAGAAGGAGTGCGATGTTTGTAACTACAGGAAAGAGACGCACCACATCTCTATCAATGAAAGGGCATGCTTCTCGATTCAACGCAAGGACTCCAAGTACTTCCCCATCTTTGCTTCCCCAAATTGGTAGAAGGAGTGCATACCGCCGTCCGGGACGGGTAATCCGCACATCTTCGACGAAAAGAGGCATTCTTGTTTCGAAAACGAATCGTGAAAAAGCCCCCTTCTCTCGCTTACCAAAATGGCGAACCTCTACCCCTCTTCCCGCAACGAGGAACAACTCCCCACCTTGGGCAAGAAAAAGGGAACCACTAACTGCCTGACAAGAGGCAAGAGCAAGATCAAGAACAGCGTGGAGCGTAGTCCTTTCTCTCTCAGAAAAGAACATGTGTTCCCCTTTTTTGATTATACCATTAGCATGGTATAATTGAGAAAAAGGCGCCTGCGGTGAGGAAGCGGAAAGCTTCTGAAACCAAGGGATTCAAACCTGGTCTTTCTCCCGCAGGCCAGGTTTTTCGTTTTCGTAAAGGAGGCGAGAAGCGTGTTCACGAAAAGTGCACCAGTAAACGTCAGGGAATGGATGCAAAGTATCATCAGAGAAGAAGAAATCGAGCGGTACCTGGTGCATGGTCAAGACTTCATCAACGATGAGGAAATCGAAAACCTCCTCAAGAAGTGCCGGAATCCCGAGCCCCAGAAGGTCCGAGATATTCTTGCAAAATCTCTTGCTTTGGAGCGCTTAGAACCCGAGGAAACGGCTACGCTCCTTAACGTGGAAGATGAAGAACTCTGGGAGGAAATCTTTCAGGCCGCGGGAGAAGTAAAACGAAAGGTGTACGGAGACCGCATTGTCACTTTTGCGCCCCTTTACTGCAGCAACTTTTGCGTGAATAACTGCCTTTACTGTGGGTTCCGAAGGGATAATCATCTCCAGAAAAGAAGGCAACTCACCATAGAGGAGGTCCGTAAAGAAGCAGAAGCTCTTGTCTCCATGGGGCACAAACGACTCATCATGGTGTACGGAGAACATCCGCTTTCTGATGTAGACTATATTGCCAAGACCATCCAGACCGTCTACGACACAAAGGTCGGTAAGGGAGAGATCCGCCGAGTCAATGTGAATGCTGCTCCAATGGACATTGCTCGGCTTAAAGTTCTGAAGGAAGTAGGCATCGGAACGTTTCAAGTGTTCCAGGAAACTTACCACCACGAGACGTACAAAAGAGTCCACCCTGAAGGAACGATAAAGGCTCATTACCGGTGGCGTCTCTACGCCCTCCATAGGGCTCAGGAAGCAGGTATTGATGATGTGGCTATTGGGGCACTTTTTGGACTCTATGACTGGAAGTTCGAGGTCATGGGACTCCTTTACCATACCATTGATCTTGAACGCCACTTCGGTGGTGTCGGTCCTCACACTATATCGTTCCCCCGTCTGGAGCCAGCGATCAACACCCCCTTTGTCCAAGAAACACGGTACAGAGTCTCTGACCGGGACTTCAAACGTCTTGTCGCCGTTATTCGACTCTCTGTCCCATACACTGGGATGATTATCACAGCGCGGGAACCTGCCCACATCCGGCGGGAAGTCATCCCTGTAGGATGTACCCAAACTGACGCCTCAACTCGCATCGGTATTGGAGCATACAGTGAACGTTACACTGAACAGGATCTGAAGAGACAGCAGTTCCAAATTGGAGACCCAAGATCACTGGACGAGGTAGTACGAGAACTTGCTGCGATGGGATACATCACTTCCTTTTGCACCGCGGATTATCGCTGTGGGAGAACAGGAAAGTACTTCATGGGAATTGCTAAAAAAGGAAAAATTCACCACTTCTGCATGCCCAACGCCATACTCACTTTTAAAGAGTACCTCATCGACTACGCCTCTCCAGAGACGAGAAAAGTCGGAGAAGAACTCATTGAGAGGAAATTCGCTGAGCTTGACGAGAGCCTAAAACCTATTGTTCGGGAGTACTTGACTCGAATCGAGCATGGCGAGAGAGACTTACGCATTTGAAGGCTGGTTGCGAAGCCTCAGAACAGCCATCGAAGGAAAGGAAACCCCTGAGGCCTTAGAGATAATTGGTCAAAGTCTTCTGGAACGCTTCGGGGCCCGAGTTTGGTTTGCGGAAATCTTGGGAAAGCGATGGTCATATATCACTGGATGCGGTGGGGACTTCCCTATTCCCCTTGAACAAATCCCTCTTACCCCACGCTTTGGCTTAGTTATTGAAGCGTGGGGTTCCCTTTCTCCAGGAGAAAAAGAGCGTCTCCTCGCATTCCTGCAAGACCTTCTCTCTCAAAGGAGTGCTTTCTCAGGAAAAAGAGAGAGTTGATGAGGCGGTGTAACCCTCTTCCCACGGAAAAGGAGGAAGGGTAAGGCTCGGCCCGCAGAGGGACTGAGTTTCTGCAAGCCCTCTGGCGTGATGAACACCCCTTCCTGACGCAGGCGAAGAATCTTTCTTGCCGTCTTTGGACCGATTCCTGGAACCCGGAGGAGAACCTCATACGGCGCCTGTGAGAGCTCAACAGGGAAACACTCAGGATGCCGCAGAGCCCAAACAGTTTTAGGATCCCGTACAATGGAGAGGTTCCCATCATCCTCAAAGGGTATCTCTTCATAGGAGAATCCATAATGCCGGAGCAAAAAATCCGCCTGGTAAAGACGATGTTCTCTCCACGTGGAAACTGGGGGTGCTTCCTCAAGGGGAGTACCTGGAACAGGTTGGAAAGCACTATAATAGACCCGCTGAATTCGAAAATCACGATAGAGTATCGCAGCCCTTTTCAGAATGTCCTGGTCCTTCTCTCCCGCCGCTCCGACGACAAACTGTGTAGTGAAACCTCCCCGAAGCACTCCCTCTTCTTGAAGTCTTTTGAACCAGGAAAATTGCTCAAGGATGCGGGCAAAGTCCTTTTCGGGAGCGATTTTCCGAAGGTATTCTGCAGAGGGAGCTTCAAGGTTGACAGAAACACGGGTGGCGAGTCGTGCAGCTTCGACAGCAAAATCGTACCCAACCCCTGGAAGTACCTTGAGGTGCACGTATCCAAGAAAGCGATATCGAAAGCGAAGAAGCTCAACAACTTTAATCATCTCCGCCATGGTCTTTGGGGCTTCATGGAAAACTGCTGAACTCAAGAAAAGACCTCGTACAAGGCCTCTTCTGTGGAGATCCATGAAAAGTCGGCTAAGCTCCTCTGCAGTGAAAGTAGCTCTAGGTGAAGGTCGCCCAACTCGATTCGCACAGTACAGACAGCCATGCATACAGATGTTGGAAAGGAGAACTTTAAGGACCGGGATCCTCTCTCCATTAGGGAGTACCACCGGATAAATCCATCCCCCCTGGGGACGGCGGATTCTCGACTCCCCTCGGAAGCAAGAACCACAGAGGTCAAAGCGGGCTTCTGCACTCAGAAGAGTAAACTTTTCTTCCACGCTTTGCACTTCTCTTCCCTCCTAAAATATTGTACTCTCTCACGAGAAACTCTTCATTGGGGGGTCTCCAATGTACGAAAAACGAATCCTCTGCTTTGGTGATTCTCTCACGTGGGGATGGAATCCAGAAAACCGAGATCGCTTTTCCCGAAGAGAACGATGGACGGGAATCCTTGGTAGCCTTTTAGGGGAAATGTATGAGATTGTCGCAGAAGGCCTCAATGGACGCACCACGGGTTTTGACGACCCTATCGAAGGAGACAAAAACGGCAAAAAGCATCTCCCTATGCTCCTTGAAACTCACCGACCTCTCGACCTCGTTATCATCATGCTCGGGACAAACGACCTCAAAAGGCGGTTCAACTTGCACCCTGCAGAAATTGCTCAAAGTGCCGCAGAACTTGTCAGGGTCGTGCAACAAAGTAGGACTGGGCGTAATGGTAATGCTCCTGCTGTTCTTCTTGTGGCCCCACCACCCATTGGGCCTCTCTCAGCAGAAATGGCAATCTTTGAGGGTGGGGAGGAAAAATCGAAAATGCTTGGATACTATTACCGCCTCTGGGCAAGGCTCCTCGGCTGTCATTTTTTCGATGCACAAGAAGTGGTTGTAACAAGTCCTCTTGATGGGATTCACTGGGATAGAGAGAACAACAGGGCTTTTGCTGAAGCCCTAGCAAAAATCATTTTGGAAATTCTCAAGGAGGATAATAATGGATAAGCTTGCCCTTCTCCGAGAACGTTTTGCTCAGGAAGGATACGCAAGGTTCCTCGGAATGGAGCTCGAGGAGCTCAAAGAAGGTTACGCAAAAGTACGAATGAGAATCACCAAGAGTTTGCACAACATCTTTTCCTCCGCTCACGGAGGGGCACTCTTTTCACTTCTTGACGAAGCTTTCGAACTTGCCTGTAACTCCCACGCAGAAGACGCCGTAGCCGTAAACGTTACCGTATACTATCTGAGGCCCATAACCGAAGGAGAAATCATCGCGGAGGCACGTGAGGTAGCACTGACCACACGAACAGGTGTCTATGATATAACCGCTTTTGACACCTCGGGAAATCCCATTGCTTTCGCCAAAGCACTCTGTTACCGAAAGCGCAAAGACTGAGGGGGTTCTCCCCTCAGTCTTTGCGCTCACCCATCTTTGCGTCAAGCATTAAAAGACCGGGGCCCTCTCCAGCCATCTTGATGTACGCCACAACCTCTGCCGCGTTTTTCTCTTCTTCCACTTGCTCATCGATAAACCACTGGAGATGCGTCATAAGGGGATAATCCTTTTCCTCTCTGGCCATCTCGTAAAGCTTGTGGATCATGCCTGTTACTTTCCTCTCGTGCTCGAGAACCGCTTCAAACATAGTTTTCAACGAAGGGTATTCTAAAGGAGGCTGCTCTATACCCCTGAGGACAACCCGCCCTCCTCGATCGTTTACGAAATCAAAAATGCGCATTCCATGAGAAAGCTCTTCTTTAGCCTGAACTTTTAGCCAGTGGGCAAAACCCTTGAGATTCATGGCTTCACACTGAGCTGCCATGGCGAGATAGAGATACGCCGAATAGAACTCATTTTTGATTTGCTCGTTTAGCGCTTCCTCAAGACGTTTACTCAACATATGTATCCCCCTTTCTTCAAACAAAGCATCTTCAATGTAAACCAAGCACAAGTCTTCCAAATTCCCGCCCCATTCTCTGCACCTCTAGGACGTCCTCTCTTTTTCCTCCACCGCGGAACTCAAAGACCCCAACCATCTCCCAGTTGAGCTCCCGAGCGAATCGTTCAACTTCCTTTTTGGCACCTCCCGACCACCCGAAACTCCCAATGTAGAGCATTTTTTTGTGCTTTACGTTTTTTCGAAGAGCAAGATCAAGAACGTGCGCCACTGGAGGGAAAAGCCCAGCTTCGTAAGTAGGCGCTCCTACTACAACGCCTTTCTTCCCCCAAAGCGATGCCAAGATGTAACTCGGATGTACTCGACGGGCATCGAACATATCGACGGGCACTCCGCTCTCGGCAACACCTTGCGCCAAGGCATCGACCATACCTTCGGTATTCCCATACATCGAACCATAGAGCACCGTTACGCCCTTTTCCCCGCCACTTTCTGCGTATTCAGACCAGGTTCGGTAAAGCGCAATAATATGCTCGGGCCTTTTACGCCAGATAAGACCATGAGATGGTGCAACCATGGAAATCTGAAGAGATGAAAGCTTATCGATCGCTTTTAGGACCATAGCACTGTACTTGGCGACAATGTTAGCAAAATACCGCAGGGATTCTTGAACATAGAAGTCGAATTGGGAACACTCATCATCAAAAATAGCCCCTTGCAGTGCTCCATACCCACCAAAAGCATCGCAGGAAAAGAGAACTTTCGACTCTGCCTCATATGTCACCATGGTTTCTGGCCAATGCACCATAGGGGTCAGGAAAAAGACAAGTTTTTTTCTCCCCAGTTCTATCGCTTGTCCATCCTGAACTACTTGAACGCCCTCGGTGATCCCATAGAATGAGGCAACCATATCTTTGGCTTGAGGTGAGCAAAGAATAACCGCCTGGGGAGCAAGTTTCCGAAGAATTCTGAGAGTCCCAGTGTGGTCAGGTTCCATGTGGTTGAGAATGATGTAGTCAAGCTCGTGCAGAGCAAGTTTCTCCTCGATCTGTGCAAGGTACTCATCGACCTTGAGGGATTTGGCGAGATCAACGACAGCCTTCTTTTCGTCCACAATAAGGTACGAGTTGTAAGAAACACCTTCCTGAGTAATAGGCCAAAGACCTTCAAAAAGGTCCGTTGTATGGTCGTTGACACCAACCCAGTAAATCCCGGGATGGATCTCTACCGAGGGCATTTCTACTCCCCCCTTTTTTCTGTATTGTACCGAAATCCTTCGCTTGCCTCCACTCTCTAGGATTTTTGGTAGCTCGGTTCCTATTCCACGGTACTAAAAGCCCTCCCTAACCCTAAAGAGGAAAAAATCACCTTCCATAGCGCTCAGTCTCGCTTATGTCTTAGCACAATTAAGCTAAGAAATTCCTCGATCGCAGGAATTTCCCAAGGAGCGGACCACCAGGAGCGTCAAAAAAGTGGCAGGCCCGGCAGGATTCGAACCTGCAACCCCCGGATTTGGAATCCGGTGCTCTGGCCGTTAGAGCTACGGACCTGCACGCTTTTAGTATACTCTAACGAATTTCGCGGTGCAAGGTATGCTTTCGACAGAAAGGACAATACTTTCGGAATTCCAAACGTCCCGTCTTCTTATTCTTATTCTTGCTGCCCTGGTAATTCCTCCGCTTACACTCCGTACACTCGAAGGTAATAATCTCCGACACGGTCTAGGACCTCCTACTCAAGAATCTCTGTGACCACTCCAGCACCGACTGTCCTTCCCCCCTCACGAATAGCAAAGCGCAAGCCCTTTTCCATAGCCACAGGATAGATGAGCTTCACTTCGAGGTTCGCATTATCTCCAGGCATGACCATCTCA
>JANXBI010000036.1 GCA_025060675.1 Candidatus Caldatribacterium sp. | reverse complement strand
ATTATACCATGACCTACATCCCTCCCATACCCTTAGACGCCATCTCAAATATCGGCATGAAGAACGCTAAAGCCACGAAGAAAACCCCAACACCAATGATGAGCGTGAGAACAGGTTCAATAATTGAGGAGAGGCGAGAGACGAAAATGGCGATTTCCTTGTCGTAGAGCTCGGTCGTCTTCCCTAGGGTAAACTCAAGGTTTCCCGACTCCTCCCCAACGCTCACCATTTGGAGAACGAAGGGTGGGAAAAACCCATGTTCAGCCAGGCCTTGGGTGAGGTTTTTCCCTCGCCGGATGCTCTCAGCAACGGTAAGGAGGATTTCCTTCATATAGAGATCGCCAACCGCCGTGGCTGTGACCTCAAGCGCCTGGACCATGGGCATACCACTTCGGATTAGCGCATTCAACACCCAAGCAAAACGGGAGAGGACGAGCTTTTTGAAGAGCTGACCGAAGAGAGGGAGGCGGTGCTTTCGCTCGTCCCAGAATCGGCGACCCTTCTCAGACTGGATGTAGAGGAAAAAGAGAGACATTCCTCCAAAGAGTCCTCCGTACACAAGGGGCCAGTTGGCGTTCATGAAACGGATGAGAGAGAGCATGAGAAGGGTTGGGAAGGGGAGCTCGATGTTGAAACCTTCAAAAAGGAGGAGGAGTTGGGGGAAAACAAAGTACACAAGGAAGAACGAAGCAGCAATCATGGCCACAACGAGGATAATCGGGTAGTACATTGCTGACTGGATTTTGTCCCGCAGGTCCTTTTCCCACTCCAGGTAGTCAGCCAGCCTCCCTAAAGCCCAATCGAGATTTCCCCCCGCTTCCCCAGACTGAATCATCCCCACAACAACCCGGTTGAAGATTTTAGGGTAATCGGCAACCGCTTGGGAGAGAGAGTACCCACGCTCAACCTTTGCAGCAATTTCAGCAATCACGCGGGAAAAGTATGGGTTTTCCGTCTGTCGGGCCAAACTCCCCAAAGCAGAGAGCAATGGCACTCCAGACTCAAGCATCACGGAAAGCCCACGAACAAAAGAGGCGAGTTCTGGAAGCTTCACCCTCTGGATGGTCAGAAGGGGTCGGGACTTCTTCCGGGAAGCCTCACCAACCCTTTCTTCCTCGATAGCAGTCACGAAAAATCCCTGTTCTCGAAGCTTCAAGACTGCTTCTCGCACCCCTGACGCTTCGATGCGTCCCGATAGGACATTGCCACTTCGGTCACGGACACGATACACATACGCAGGCATCAGACACGGTTCCTCCAGGTGGCGAATTCTTTTTGGTCAATAGCCCGGGAAAGAGCTTCCTCCCAGGTTACAAGACCCTTTTTGTAGAGTTCAAACAGCGCCCGATCCATGGTAATCATCCCCTCAGAAAGGGATGCCTGCATGATGGTGTAAATCTGATGGCTTTTCCCCTCTCGGATAAGGTTGCGGATAGCGGTATTCGCAATCATGACCTCTACAGCCGGTATTCTCCCCTTTCCATCAGCTCTGGGGAGAAGCTGCTGGGCAATGACGCCCTGGATGCACCCTGCAAGCTGTACCCGAACCTGCGTTTGCTGGTGAGGCGGGAAGACGTCAACGATACGGTCAATGGTCTGGGGAGCGTTATTTGTGTGGAGCGTTGCAAGAACAAGGTGCCCTGTTTCTGCTGCTTGCAGAGCAATGGCGATAGTCTCCAGACTTCGCATCTCCCCAACGAGGATGACATCGGGGTCCTCCCGGAGGGCATGGATGAGAGCGCTTTCGAAAGAGGGGGTGTCGGAACCCACCTCCCGCTGGTTAATAATGCTCTTTTTGTGGGCGTAGAGGTACTCAATGGGGTCCTCAATGGTTACAATATGGCAGGACCGGGTGACGTTGATGTACTCAATCATGGAGGCTAAGGTTGTGGACTTTCCACTCCCTGTGGGGCCAGTCACAAGAACGAGTCCCCTGGGGAGCAAGGCAAGGCGCTGAAGAACCTCCTTGGGGAGGTGGAGCTCATCCATCGTAGGGATACGGTAACTCAAGGCGCGGATGGCCAAACCACAAGAGCCTCGCTGACGGTAGACGTTCACCCGGAAACGGCCAAGGTCGGGAATACCAACTGAGAAGTCGAGCTCAAGTTCCTGCAGGAACTTCGCCCACCGTTCCTCCCCTGCCAGCTCCTGGGCAATAGCCTCGGTGTCTTTCGGCCTCAAGGGCGAGTAATGGTCAAGGGGAGTGAGCTGACCATGAATACGCACCGTTGGAGGAATACCAACGGTAAGATGCAAGTCTGAAGCTCCGAGGTCAACAGTTTTCCTGAGCAGTTCGAGGATATCGAGCGCCATTCCACCCCACCCTTTGTATCGGCAGCTTCGCCCAAAAGTTTAGACCCGTGCAGTAACCCGGTACATCTCCTCTAACGTTGTTACCCCTTGGAGAACCTTTCGGATGGCATTCTCGCGAAGGGTCCTCATGCCCTTCGCGCAGGCTCTCTCGGTGATTTCCCTCTCAGTAGCATTTCGGAGCACCAGAGCCCTCATTTCATCATCCATCACCAGAACTTCGCTCACCGCCGTCCTCCCTCGGTACCCGGTTCTGTTGCACTCTGGACACCCCTTTCCTCGGAAAACGGTGAGGCGGTCCTTTTCACCACCGGTGAGCTCCCGAGCAATAGGGCCAAAGATTTCAAAGTCCACCTTGCACCGCTCACAGATTCTCCGCACGAGACGCTGGGCAACAACCCCAATGAGCGCCGAAGCGATGAGGTAAGAGGGGACACCCATCTCTTGCAGGCGAACCAAGGCTCCGGCTGCAGTGTTGGTATGGAGGGTGGAGAAGACAAGGTGCCCAGTGAGAGCAGCATGAATGGCAATCTCCGCAGTCTCTGAGTCTCGAATCTCTCCCACCATGATAACGTCCGGGTCCTGACGCATAATGGCCCGTAGCGCGTTCGCAAAGGTTAACCCTATTTTCGGACGCACCTGGACCTGGTTAATCCCCGGCAGCCTGTACTCTACAGGGTCTTCGATGGTGATGATGTTGAGGTCGGGTTTGTTGATGAAGTTTAGGGCCGAGTAAAGCGTCGTCGTTTTCCCACTCCCCGTGGGGCCAGTAAGGAGAATCATCCCGTACGGGTGCTGGATGAGGCGGTAGAACTTCTCAAGGTCCTCCTCTTCAAAGCCCAGGCGGTCAAGGTCAAGGAGCAGCGTAGACTTATCGAGAATCCGCATGACGATTTTCTCACCGAAAATCGTGGGAAGGGAGGAAACCCGGAAATCCACCGTACGGTTGTCCACAGTGACTTGAAAGCGGCCATCCTGGGGCAGGCGCCGCTCTGCGATGTTCATCCGAGAGAGGATTTTCACACGGGAGACGATAGCTGGATGCACCCGGATAGGGGTTGAGGTGATATCATGGAGGATACCATCGATGCGGAAACGAATCCGGACCTCATTCTCCTGGGGTTCAATGTGGATGTCGCTTGCCCCAGAGCGAATCGCCTGGAGGATAATCATGTTCACCACCCGGATGATGGGGGCTTCCTCCCCAAGAGCCTTGAGCTGGTCGATGCGGAGCTCCTCCTCTTCCTCAGGAAGCACAATGCCCTCTTTGGTTTCCGCCTCCCGAATGAGCTCCTCAACAGTCTCACCAACCCCGTAGTAGGCATTGAGCGCCTTTTCAATATCCTGCGGACTGGCTACAACTGGCCGAATTTCGCGCTTGGTCATGAGCCGTATCCGATCGATGGTCATGACATCCACAGGGTTTGCCATGGCAAGGATGAGGGTGTTCCCCTCTTCCCCCACGGGGATAACCTGGTACTGCCGGCAGAACTTTTCAGGAAGGAGGGCCACAACCTTTGGGTCGATGACGTAGCTATCGAGGTCCACATAAAGGGTACCAAGCTGCTCTGCCAGGACCTCGTAGACTTCCCGGCTTCCCACAAGACCCATCTTCTGGAGAATTTCTCCCAATTTTTCCCCAGTCTTTTTCTGGATCTCAAGGGCTTTCTCAAGCTGCTCGGGGGTGATCCGCTGCTTCTTCACAAGGAGTTCCCCAAGTTTGGCTGGACGCTCCATACGCTCTTCCATTAGGACCCTCCCAAAAGGGCGTTCTCCATAACCTCAAGAGGCGCAGGGACCCCGGTGAAGAGGAAGAAACTCTGGGCCCCCTGGTAGAGGAGCATACGTTTCCCGTCGAAGCTGTGGATGCCTCGAACTCGTGCTTCATGCACGAGAGGTGTTCCTTCGTTTCGGTACACAAGGTCGATGACCACTTCAAGGGATGGCACAGCTTCCCAGGGGATTGGAGGCATTTCCCCTCCAAGACCAAGAGACGTCGCGTTTATTATACCATGAACTGGAGGAAGGCTCTCTGTCCCCCATGGCAGCACCTCGCAGGGGAACTGGAGAACCTTCTTCACCCAGGTACTGAGGAACACGGCCCGTTCACGTGTGCGGTTCATGAGGTAGACACCCTGAGCCTTCTCCTTAGCAAGGGCAAAGAGCACCGACTTTGCCGCGCCTCCTGCCCCAAGGAGGAGGAAAGTCTTCCCCATGACCGAAACCCCTTCATGCCGCAAGCTCTCTAAAAACCCGTACACATCGGTGTTGTACCCCAAAAGCTTTCCCTTACGGTGTACTACCGTGTTCACCGCTTCCAAGGTTTCTGCTTCTCCCTCAAGGGCATCGAGCAAAGGGCAGATAGCCTCCTTGTGGGGCACGGTGACGTTAAAACCCCGCACACCAAGGACTCGAAAGGCCCGCACCGCTTCTTGGAGATTCTCTGGGGGGATGTCAAAGGCAAGGTAGACGAAGGGAAGGCCAAGGTGTCGGAGGGCAGCGTTTTGGAATTTCGGGGAGAGGGAATGACCCACAGGGTGTCCTATGAGAGCCAAAAGCCCGGTTTGAGCATCAATCATGGCTTGTGAACCTCCGAAGGACAAGGCGTTCAAAGAATCTCCCAAGGCGAGTCAGAAAAAACTCCCGCCTTGAGATGGGGCGGACAAGAATCGTATAAAGTCCAAGGCGATTCCCTCCAAGGACATCAGTAAAAACCTGGTCACCGATGACGGCAACTTGGTTCCTCTGTAAACCCAGAGTCTCCAAGGCTACCCGAAATGCTCCTCGGCGAGGCTTCCGCGCCTTAGAGATTCCGGGAATGGCAAGAAGTCTTGAAAAGTATGCCACCCTCTCCTCCAGGGCGTTGGAAACAATGCAGATGGCAAATCCCTGCTCCTTCGCCTTTGCCACCCAACGGGCGATACGCTCCGGAAGGTCGTACGCGTTCCAGGCCACAAGGGTGTTATCAAGGTCCACGATGAGCCCACGAATACCAAGACGCCACAATCTGGCAAGGTCGATATCTTCAAGAGCATCCACGAAAAGACAAGGGAAGAAATACCGTACAATGCCCTTCATGGATTACCTCGCTTGTTCCGCAGATGTTCCTCGTAAGTTCGGGCGAAAGCGTGACGGCCATCGTCCTGAAGGACGAAAAAGAGGTAGTCCGTCTCCGCAGGTTCCAAAGCAGCCCGAATGGAAGAAAGGCCAGGGTTACAGATAGGATGGGGTGGAAGACCACTGACTCGGTACGTGTTGAAAGGGGAATCAACCCCCAGGTCTTCCTCTCGAAGGGTATACACGGTGATTCCCCTTTCCCTCTTCAGGGCGTAGACCACGGTCGCACAGGACTGAAGACGCATATTCTCCTTCAAGCGATTGCGAAAGACCGAGGCAACTAAGGGCTTTTCCTCTTCAAGACGCGTTTCCTTTTCCACGATGGAGGCAAGGGTAAGGGTCTCTCTGAGCTTATCTTCCTTCCCCGCAAAGAGGGGAAGGACGAGTTCTTCGAAGCGGGCAAGTTGTACGTTGATAACCTCCTGAGGGGGAGTGGGGACCTGGAAAAAGTAGGTATCAGGGAAGAGGAAACCCTCAAGGGTCGGAACTTGAGCAAGCCAAGGCTTTTGGAAGTACTCTGGGTGCTCTACGAAAGTGAGGTACTCCTTGGCCCCACAAACCCCCAGGGCCTCAAGAATCCTTGCCATATCTTCGGCAGTACATCCTTCAGGGAACGTGACCCGAACCCGGGGTGGTCCCTGGGAGAGGATATCGACAAGGCGAGCTGGAGACATACCGGGGGTCAAACGATACCATCCCGCAAGGAGGGGGGTTCTCTTCGAGAGGAGGGCAAAGGCGAGGAAACGGAACCGAGAGGTAATGCCTTCTTGTTCAAGAATCCGGGCGATACCAGAAAGTGGGGTTCCTCTGGGGATAGCCACAAGTTTCGGCTCCCCAAAAGGGAGGTCAAAGAAGAAAGCGAGGTACCCAAAGACGGCAAGAAGGTACAAGAGGGCGAGAACGAAAATACCCCAGGATTTCACGTGCTTTCCCTCGCTAAATACGCCTCAAGGATGAGACATGCCGCAATTTTGTCGATGAGCTTTCTCCGCCGGGCTCGAGAAGTATCAAGCGCAATGAGGTGCTTCTCAGCTTCTTTGGTTGAAAAGCGCTCATCCCAGAGGACAACCTCCCCAGGGAAGTGCTTCCGGAGTTCCCCGGCAAATTCTTCAAGCGCCTGTGCCTCCTTGCCGATGGTCCCATCGGTACGACGGGGAAACCCCACCACGATGGTGTCAACAGCAAACTCCCGAGCGAGGGAGAGCACAGCTACGATATCCGTTTTCCCTTTCCGGAGAAGAACGGTATAGGGAAAGGCAAAAGGGGTTCCCCAGTTCAGGGCAACACCGATACGCTTCTCCCCCACATCAAGGGCCATGACCCGCTTCATGGCGCTTTACGAACTCCTCAAGACGTCTGAGAAAGTCCATCCAGCGGGATTTCGGAATGCCTCCAAACTGGGCAAAATGCGGCTTGCCCCCACCACCGCCACCGATGCTTCGGGAAACCTCTCGCAGGAATGCACCAAGATGCACATCCTTTGCAAGCTTCACTCCCGCAAGGATACCCCGAACTTTCCCCTCCTCCTCAACACCAAGAGCAATGACGCCTCGGGAGAGCTTCCCCCCAAGGACATCGGCAATCTCCCGTAGGATGTCCATATCAAGACTGTCTGCAAAAAGATGGGCAAAGAGGAGCGATCCCGCAGGAAGAGCTTGGAGTTCTCTCTCTAAAGCAAAGAGCAAACGTTCCCTCTGCTCCCGAGCGAGAGCCTTCCGGAGCGCATGGTTCTCCTCAAGGAGATTCTCTAAAAAGGCCGGAAGACGTTCTTCAGAAACACCGGCAAGTTCCCGCACCCTCTGGAGGAGCCTTCGGGAGGCACGGAGCAACGTCAAGGCCCGCTCCCCAGCAACTGCCTCAATGCGTCGGATTCCCGCACCAATACTTGACTCAGAGAGAATCACAAAGGCACCAGCTTCGCCTGTGCGGCGAAGGTGCGTTCCGCCACAGAGTTCTGCGGTGTAGTTCCCCACCCGGACGATACGAACCGGGAACTCATACTTTTCCCCGAAAAGGGCAATAACACCAAGTTTCTGGGCTTCCTCAAGGGAACCAAAGCTCACGTACACAGGAAGGTCCTCGAGGATTTTCTCGTTCACCCGCGCTTCCACCGCCTCGAGTTCTTCTGACGAAAGCGGGGCAAAATGGGTGAAGTCAAAACGCAAACCCTCTTCTCCGACCCAGGACCCTGCTTGATGCACTTGCTCACCAAGGACTTCCCGGAGCACTCGGTGCAGGAGGTGCGTCACCGTATGGTGCGCCTCAAGGCTTCTCCGCCGCTTTGCATTGACCTGGGCCTTCCCTCGCTCACCAACCACAACCTTTCCTGCCCGGACAATACCACGATGGACCGAGAGAGAAGACGCAGGGCTACTCACTCGGAGCACTTCGACTTTCCCCGAGGGGGTCTCAAAGTACCCAGTATCCCACTCTTGCCCTCCCTTCTCCGCATAGAAGGGGGTAACATCAAGGACAAAGAGGACCTCGGTCCCTTCCCGGGCCTCAGAAAGGAGCTTCTCCCCATCTGAGAGCGCGCAAAGCGTTGCTTCCGCAAGGAGGGTATCGTAACCCACAAAGGTTGAGCGGAAACCAGAAAAGAGCTCTTCCTCTTTCTTCTGTCCTCTGAGACCGGAAACCTTCTCTTCTTGGGCCCTTCGAGCCCGGGTTCTCTGTGCTTCCATCTCTGCGGCAAACTCCTCTTGAGAGAAGGAGAGCCCCTCTTCTTTGAGGACTTCTTCAGCAAAATCCACCGGGAAACCATAGGTGTCGTACAGGGTGAAAACCTCTTTCCCCGAGATCACCCGCTCTTTCTTTGCCCTGGCTTCGGCAATGAGCTCTTCAAGACGGGCAAAACCCAAGGCCAGAGTGTCCTCGAAACGCTTCTCCTCTTGGAAAGTCACCTGGGCAATGGTTGTCTCCTTGGTGCGGAGTTCTGGATACACATCACCCATCAGGGTCACTACGGCCGCGGTGAGTTCATGGAGGAAGGGCTTCTGCAGACCAATCTTTTTCCCAAACCGGTGTGCCCGACGGATGAGCCGACGAAGCACATACCCTCGTCCTTCATTGGCCGGATACACCCCATCGGCAATGAGAAAGGCCACAGCACGAGAATGATCGGCAATGAGGCGAAAGACCGGTTTCGCACTTGCGTAGGCCACCCCACTCAAGTCCTCAAGGGTTCGAATAAGGGGAAGGAAGAGGTCGGTTTCAAAATTTGACTCTGCATTTTGAACCACCGCACTGATGCGTTCAAGACCCATGCCGGTGTCAATGTTTTTGCTGGGGAGCTCCCTGAGAGTCCCATCAGATTGGCGATCGAACTCCATGAAGACCAAATTCCAGACTTCAAGGAAGCGGTCGCACGCACAACCTGGACGGCAAGTCTCCTCCCCACAACCCCGTTCAGCCCCCGTGTCGTAGTAAATCTCCGAGCAGTACCCACATGGCCCGACAGGCCCTGAAGCCCAGAAGTTGTCCTCATCCCCAAGGAAGACGATTTTCTCCTCTGGAAGACCCACCACATCACGCCACACAAGGAATGCCTCTTCGTCTCTCTCATGGACCGAAACGGCAAGACGTTCCACAGGAAGGCGAAGCTCTTCGGTGAGGAATTCCCACGCCCACAGGCAAGCCTCTTTTTTGAAGTAATCACCGAACGAGAAGTTCCCAAGCATTTCAAAGAAAGTGTGATGCCGTGGGGTGTAGCCGACCTTCTCAAGGTCGCTCACCCGGACGCACTTCTGAACGGTGCAAACGCGCCGGAAAGTAGGCTTCACCTGCCCAAGGAATATGGGCTTGAAAGGAACCATGCCAGCAATGGTAAGAAGAAGCGTCGGGTCAGAGGGGATGAGGGAGGCGCTGGGAAGGGAGGTGTGTCCACGTTTCTCAAAAAAGGCGAGGAAAAGACGTCGAATATCACGACTCTCCAACACGGTACGCCACCACCTGGAAGGTCCGCAGTCTCCGATTGCTCGAAGGCAAAAAGACGCAGGTGACTGGAAAGGCGAACTCAGGCTGTATCCGTCCCTGCGCAAGCCAAAAACGCGAGAGGTCATTCCGATAAATCCCAGGATTGGCACGGACAAAAAGGGCAAGAGGAGCGTCGACAATGACAACCTGAGAAAGCTCCGGGATAGTCGACAAATGCCGAACGATACGTTCCCGCAAAGAAGCATCGGGAAGGGGGGCAACATTGACCAAGGCAATGTTCTCAGCAAGCGGCCCGATGACCACAACGTTGGCGATGTCCCTTGGATAGGCAACCTCATCAAGAAGGCGCAAAAGCAGAGCATTCGCCTCAACAACCGCTTTCCCATGGTACGCAGGGACAGCAAGCGGCTTCAAGAGATGCTTGAGGTAACACCCTTCTCGGACCCGGTTCTCTCCGATGCGACGGATGGGAATCCCAAGGTAACTCGCAAGGAGGGCAATGTCGTCCTTCGTCAGGTCAAAGAGAGGGGAAAAGGTGTCCCCAAGGAACTTCATGCCCCGATGGCCCCAGCTGTCGCTTTTGTTTGCCCCACCAATGATGAGCGTACCCTCCCCAAAGTGCTCCCGGATACGACCAAGCTTTGCCCTTTTCGTGCACAAGTTGCACGACGGGCCACCCCGCGCTACATCCTCCAAGGCACTCTGCCCCGGGATGTACACGTGTTCCACACCAAAGTGTGCCACAAAGAAGGCGATGTTCTCTCTCGCCTTTTCAGGAAGGTAAGGACCCCAGTCAACGGTCACAGCACAGACCCTCGAGCGCCCAAGAGCCTCAAGGGTGAGGAAGAGGGCAACGGTACTATCCATCCCTCCTGAAAAAGCGACCACCACCCTGCGGAAACGGGAAGCAACGCTTCGAATTTCCTCAAGGATGGTGGCGTATACAAGCGAGGCTTTCTCCAGTGGAACGTTCATTTTTTCAGGTTATGGAGAATGGTGGCGAGTTTTTCTCCGATAACATCACCCAGGGTGATACGGCCGTCCTGGGCCTGTTCTTTCCTGGCCTTTTCTTCTTCCTCCTTCAGGGCCTGCTTGATGCTCAAACCGATTTTCCGCTCTGCATCGTCGAGTTTAATGATTTTCACCTTGACCACGTCGCCTTCTTTGAGAACGTCTCGAGGAGAGCTGATGCGCTCTTCGGCAATCTCTGAGATGTGCACTAGACCATCCCAGCCTTCTTCAAGCTCCACAAAGGCCCCAAAATCCACAATCCGGACGACCTTTCCCTCATGGATACTCCCGAGGGGATACCGCGTCTTGATAATCTCCCAAGGGTCAGGGAGGAGCGCCTTTCGACTCACCACGATGCGCTGCTCCTCAGGCTTGAGCTCGATAATCTTCAAAGAAGTGGTTTGCCCCTTTTTGAAAACCTGGCTTGGGTGCTTCACCGGTTCCCAAGCAATTTCCGAAAGCGGCAGAAGCGCCTCAATCTCAGGGGCAATCTCCACAAAAGCCCCAAAGTTCATAAGTCGCTGAATCTTCCCTTCCACCACGTCGCCAACTTTCCATTTCGAAGCGATGCTTTCCCAAGGGTTGGGGCGGAGCTGGCGCAAGCTCAAGGTCACTTGGCGACTCTCCCGGTCGAGGGCGATGACCTTCGCCTCAACGAGCTGGTTCCGCCGGACAATATCGCTCACCCGGGTTACTCGCTTCCAGGAGAGCTCCTCAAGGGGAATGCGCCCCTCAACACCCTCTTCAATCTCTACAAGCGCCCCTCGGGCATTCACCTTATTCACCCGGACCCGAACGGTGCTCCCTATCGGGTACTTCTCCTCAATGTTCTCCCAAGGATCGGGGAAAACCTGCTTGAGTCCCAGAGAAATCCTCCGACGTTCGGGATCAAGCTCAAGGACCTTAGCTTCGACAATCTCCCCAACCTTCACGACCTCCCGTGGGTGCTTCACGTACCCCCAGGAAAGGTCAGAAATGTGGATGAGCCCTTCAACGCCTTCGGCAAGCTCCACAAAAACGCCAAAGTCCTTGAGAGAGACAACTTTCCCCTTGACGATGTCGCCAACCTTAACCTCCTTGGCGAAACACTCCCACGGGTCAGGGGTGAGACGTTTCACGCTCAGGCTAACTTCCTCTTTTTCCGGATTCCAAGCAATGACTTTGACCTCGATTTCATCACCCTTCTTGAAGAGGTCCTCAAGCTTCCCCACCTTACCCCAGGAAACCTCGGAAATATGGAGGAGTCCATCAATACCACCAAGGTCCACGAAAACACCAAAATTCGTAATGTTCTTGACGATGCCCTTACGGACCTGGCCGACCTCAAGAGAAGCGATGGTCTCCTGACGGCGGCGAGCGAGCTCCTCCTCAATCACCGCCCGGCGGGAAACGATGACATTGCGAGTTTTGCGGTCCGCTTCGATAACCTTGACCTCAATCGTCTGGTCAATGAGCTCATCGAGGTTGCGAGGCACCACATCAACACAAGACGCAGGAAGGAAGGCATTCACCCCAATGTCCACGATGAGCCCACCTTTGACCTTCCGCTTCACTTTAGCCGTGAGAACTTTGCCTTTTTCCTTACTCTCCTCTATGTCAATCCAAGCTCCCTGGTAGCGGGCCTGCTCCCGGGACAGCCACACGTACCCCTGGTCATCAATCCGGGTCACCATAACCCAGACCTCTTCACCTTCTCTGAGATCATGCTCCACTTCTCCTTCCCGACCCTGAGCCCGCTCCCGGAAGGGAAGAATACCCTCCGCTTTGTAGTTGATGTTCACAAAATACCCCTCATCACCTTTTTTGATGACCCTGCCTTTGATGAGATCACCGGGGCGTACGATGCGGATTTGTTCGAGGTTTTCGTGGAGCAGCTCCATGTTCCTCTCATGTTCCACACCCAACACACTCCTTCCTCACAGTGTGACCCCGCCGCTGTCGTGTGTCAACCGCTTTGATCCTCGTCCTCCAAAAGGTGGGTGCCCTCTCGGAGAAACCTCAGCCCCTCCGAAGTCCGGGCTCCCTGGACAAGGGTGTTGGGTCAAAGCCTCTTTTGACATCACGGGCAGGGCAGGGTCACAAACCGAGACTTCTTCCTCAGAGAAGATAATAGCACAAGCCGTCCCCTTTTGCAATGACAGCTACTTTTGCCCCTTCGCAAGGGTAATCCCAAGGACATCAAGCTGCTCCTTTGTAACCGGAGCGGGGGCTCCGGTGAGAAGGCATACACCCTTTTGCGTCTTCGGGAAGGCGATGACCTCTCGAATCGAATCCTCGCCGCAGAGGAGCATCACCAGCCGGTCAAAACCCAGAGCAATGCCACCATGAGGAGGACAACCAAACTGAAGCGCCTCAACGAAAAAGCCAAATTTCTCCCGGACTTCCTCCTCGCTCAGGCGCAGAAGGGCAAACACCTGTTCTTGGAGGTCTCGGCGGTGAATCCGAATACTCCCTCCCCCAACCTCGTAACCGTTGAGGACAAGGTCATAGGCCTTGGCCCTGACCTTCCCCGGATCGGTGCTGAGGAGGGGGATATCCTCGTCAAAGGGCGCAGTGAAAGGATGATGGACAGAAACCCAACGGTTCTCCTCCTTACTCCACTCAAGGAGGGGGAAATCCAAGACCCATGTGAAGGCAAAACGCTCTTTTTCCGGAAAACCTCTCCCGATACGCACCCGAAGCTCGCCAAGGAACTCTTGGAGTGTCTCCTCTTTCCCCCAAAGGACGAAGAGCACCGACCCCTCTCCAAAAGGATATTGGGCCACGAGGCGCTGGAAAAGGGGTTCAGAAACCTTCCCTTTGAGAGGTGAGGTAAACTCTCCCTGGCTTTTCCGAATCCAAGAGAGGGCAAGGTGCCTCTCCCTTGCCTCCCCGGCAAAAGCATCGAGCTGCTTCCGGGAGAACCCGTGGTCCCCCGGGACAAAGAGACCTCGGACGGCGACCGACCCTGAAAAGAGCTCCTTCCCTTCTTCCAAGAAAAGGGGGGTGAGGTCCTCAATCGGCAAGCCAAAACGAAGGTCAGGTTTGTCCGTTCCGTACCGCTTCATGGCCTCCTCGTAAGAAAGGCGAGGGAAGGGGACAGAGATGGACACCCCAAGGACCTCATGAAAGAGAACCTGCATGAGCTCCTCCACAAGGGAGAGGATATCCTCTCGATCCACGAAAGACATCTCGATGTCCACCTGGGTGAATTCAGGTTGCCGGTCGGCCCGAAGATCCTCGTCGCGGAAACAGCGAACAATCTGGAAATAGCGGTCAAACCCAGCAATCATGAGGATTTGCTTGAAAAGCTGCGGTGACTGAGGAAGGGCATAAAACGATCCAGGGTTGAGGCGGCTCGGCACGAGGAAGTCTCGGGCACCCTCGGGAGTACTCTTCGTGAGGAAAGGCGTTTCCACCTCTATGAAACCACGGGAGTCGAGGAAGCGGCGAATGACCTGAGCCGCCCGGTGACGTAAGAGGAGGTTCTCCTGCATTTTACGACGTCGCAGGTCGAGATACCGATACCGGAGACGGAGGGATTCGTCCACCTCCTTTTTCCCCTCGATTTCAAAGGGGGGAAGCTCCGAAGGAGAGAGAATGGTCAAGGAGACCGCGTGCACCTCAATGTCTCCAGTGGCCAAACGGGGATTCACAAGCCCCTCAGGGCGTTCCATCACCACTCCCTGCACTTGCACCACGTACTCAGGTCGGAGCAAAGAGGCAAGTGCGTAAGCTTGGGCATGCTTTGAGTCCACCACCACTTGCGTGATACCCCACCTATCCCGAAGGTCAAAGAACACAATGCCTCCATGGTCCCGGACACGATGCACCCATCCAGCAAGAACGACTTCCTTTCCCGCGTCGGTTTTCCGAAGCTCCCCACAGGTGTGCGTCCTCAGCATAGCTCCCGCTCCTTTCGCAGCCGCGCCACAAGCTCTGTCAGGGAGAGGGAGACCTGCTCTCCCGAGGTGAGATCCTTAAGGGCGAAAACCCCTGCTTCTCGCTCCCTCTCGCCAACAATCACCACGAATCGGACATGCATCCTCTGAGCATGTTTCAGGTGGTATTTGAGGCTTTTTGTGGCAAAATCAAGGTGAAAGGGAATACCCTGGGCAGCAAGCTCTCGGCTCAAGGAGAGGAGCACCCTCTCAGCAGGTGCATCCTGGGGTGCAAGGTACACTCGGAAAGGCAACGTGGGCTTTGCTTCTCTCCCAAGGAGGAGAACGATGCGTTCCATCCCCGCCGCAAAACCAACCCCAGGAATATCGGGCCCTCCGATGGCTTGGGCAAGACCATCATACCTCCCCCCGCCACCTATGGCGTCCTGCGCCCCGAGGTGTCGCACTTTGACCTCAAAGACCGTGCGAGTATAGTAGTCAAGCCCTCGGACGAGGCGGTGATTGACAACAAAAGGGATACGAAGGTCCTCAAGGAGGGTAAAGAGCGTCTCCTCGTGCTCGCGGCACAGAGTACAGAGTGAATCGTGAATTCGAGGAAAACCCTCCTCACTAAAAACCTCTTGGCAACGCTCCACTTTGCAGTCCAAAACTCGCAAAGGATTGCTCTCAAGACGCCGCAGGCAGTTTACACAGAGCCTCTCCCTGCGAGGCATAAGGTACTCGCGGAGTTTAGCAACGTACTGCGGCTTGCAAAGGGGGCAACCGATGCTATTCACCTCAAGAGAGAGGTCAGAGAGACCAAGTTCCTGGTAAATTGTCCAGGCAAGCTGGATGACCTCTGCATCACATGCCGGTTCACCAAAGCCCAAAGCTTCAAAACCAAACTGGTGGAATTGCCGCATGCGCCCCGCCTGAGGACGTTCGTACCGGAACATCGGACCGATGTAGTACCACTTCACCCGCGGTTCATGCACAGGAAACCCATGTTCCAAGTACGCCCGCACCACCGGTGCCGTACCCTCTGGACGCAAGGTAAGGCTCCGTCCGCCCTTATCGGTGAAGGTGTACATCTCCTTTTGCACGATGTCCGTTTCCTCTCCCACCCCTCGGGTGAAGAGCTCAGTGTGCTCAAAAATAGGCGTGCGGACCTCCTCGTATCCGAAAAGGAGCGCTATCTTGCGCACCACGTCCTCTAAGTGCTGCCAAAGGAGCACCTCTTCACCTAAAATATCCCGTGTTCCTCGCGGTGCCTTGATGCCCTCCACTCCAGACCATCCTCTCCTCACCGAATCTCAAGGTCGTGCACCACGTCGAGTTTTCGCAAGGCAGAAGCTATGTCTATGATATTCCTTGGCTTTGGGACATGCACAAAGAGCACACACCGAGTCTTTCCCTCCTCCTTCCGCAACCGAGCAGCATCGATGTTCACCCCAAGCTCCCCAAGGGCGAGACCCACTCTGCCAAGGGCTCCCGGTTCGTCCTCAAGGAGAAGCTCAAGAGCATGCCCACCCTTGGTCCGCAGGAAATGCCCCTCAAAGTACTCCAACAACCAGAGGACAAGGAGAATGAAGCCGACCCCAGCAAACCCCAAGAAGAACATCCCCACACCCATGGCGATACCCACCCCACAGGTGGCCCAGAGACTTGCCGCAGTCGTGAGACCAGCGACGGTTGCACCGTAACGGAAAATCGTCCCTGCTCCAAGGAACCCGATGCCACTCACAATCTGCGCCGTAATGCGGGCAGGGTCCGAGGCGAAAAAGAACACCGAAACCATAGTCATGAGCGCCGAACCAAGACAGACGAGAATGTGTGTCCTCAGCCCAGCAGGTTTCTCCGCCCGTTCCCTCTGCCAGCCAATGACCCCTCCTGCCACAAAGGCAGCGACAAGCCGGAGCAGTATCGTCACCTCAAGCATCGAGAAACTCCACTTCTCCTTCCCCGTGTTCGGCGATGAAACGCTCCAGGTCACGCATGTAGGGCAAAGCGCTCTGGGCACCAACTTTGGTGCAGGCAATGGCCCCTGCGGTGTTGGCAAGCTTCAGGGCATCAAGGAAGCTCCGACCCTGGGCAATCCCCACAAGAAGCCCCGCGTTGAAAGCATCGCCGGCGGCGGTGGTGTCTTCAACGGGGACTTTCCGAGGTGGCAGGTACACGCAGCGCTCATCCCCAAGAGTCGCTATAGCCCCTTGCTCTCCAAGGGTGATAACCGTACGGGCCCGGGAGCGTTTCCGAAGCACCCGGAGCGCTCGCACCGCATCATCACGATGGGTAATGGAAATCCCGCTCAAGACTTCCGCTTCGTACTTGTTTGGAGTCATTATATCATTGGCCGTCAAAACCTCAATAGGGAACTCCTGCGCCGGTGCAGGATTGAGAATCACCGTCATGCCAAAGCGGTGGGCCACCTCAATTGCCCGATGGACCACCTCATGGGGAATTTCCAGTTGAAGGAGGAGGAAATCGCACGACTTAAAGAGCTCCATAGCGTTCTCGATATCCCGAACAGAGAGCTTCATATTCGCTCCGGGAGCAACGAGAATCCGGTTTTCCCCGCGCTCGTCGATGAAGATAAAGGCAAGGCCCGTGTGGGTGAGGGGTTGTTTCGTTACGAAAGCGTAATCCACGTTCTCCTGTTCAAGATTCAAAAGGAGTCTCGCCCCAAAGTCGTCGTCTCCCACCTTCCCAATCATGCTCACGATTGCCCCAAGACGGGCACAGGCTATCGCTTGATTATTGCCCTTTCCACCCGGGAACATGGAGAACTCTCGAACGAAGAGGTTCTCTCCAACCTCAGGCATCCGCTCAACCTTCAAAACCATGTCCATGTTGAGGCTTCCGATAACAAGAACTTTCGCTCTCCCCACAAGCATCCACCTCTTTCGCCCCGCTTAAAAACCCCTGGGTATTGTATCACATCTCCTTCTCAGGACCCCTGTCCTTGGGTACAATGGAGGAAAGGAATGAGGAGGGATGGAAATGATCCCAATTCGCGCCGCACTCCTCAGCGTCTCGGATAAAACCGGCCTCGGAGACCTCGCTCGTGGCCTCCACGAGCTGGGGGTACAGCTGCTCTCAACAGGAGGAACGGCACGGTACATTCGGGACCTTGGCATCCCGGTACGGGAGGTTGCCGAAGTTACAGGATTTCCGGAAATCCTCGGGGGTAGAGTAAAAACCCTTCACCCAGTCATTGCTGGCGGCATCCTTGCCCGCCGGGACAAACCCGAAGACGTGGAGGACCTCAAAAAACATGGCATCCCCTTAATCGACCTTGTGGTGTGTAACCTCTACCCCTTTGAGAGGAAAATCGCCGAGGGTGAAAAGAACCTCGAGGTGCTCGTTGAGGAAATCGACATTGGGGGTGTGACCCTCCTCCGGGCAGCGGCAAAAAACTGGAAGTACGTCGTGGTCGTTTCCTCTCCCACGCAGTACGGCGAACTCCTTGAGGAGCTCAAACGTAACGGCGGCTTCCCTGAAGAAAAGTCTTTCCTCTGGGCTCTTGAAGCCTTTGCCCGAACTTCCCGATACGATAGCTCCATCGCTACATACCTCGACACCGTTTGGACGCAAGAGACCTTCCCTCGATACCTTGCCATCCACCTTAAAAAGACAACGGATCTCCGTTACGGCGAAAATCCCCACCAGCGAGGCGCTCTCTACGAGGACCTTGCTCTGGACGGTGATGGCTTTTTCAAACACCTTGAGGTGCTTGCCGAAGGAAAAGAGCTTTCCTTCAATAACCTCTACGATGTTCAAGCAGCATATAGCCTTGTTCGGGAGTTCAAAGACCCTGCGGTGGTCATCGTAAAGCACAACAACCCCTGTGGTGCTGCCATGCACAAGGACCTTGCCGAGGCAGCCAGGGGTGCCTTGGAGTCTGACCCAGTTTCGGCTTTCGGTGGAATTGTGGCCATGAACCGAACGGTCACAAAAGAAAGCGTTGCGGTCTTTGGCAACCTCTTCCTTGAGGTCTTCATCGCTCCCTCTTACGAACCAGAGGCCTTAGAACTCCTCAGGAAACGTAAGAACCTTCGCATCCTTGCTGCACCCCTCCTTCCTCCCCCACGCTTTGACCTGAAAAAAATCGATGGCGGTTTCCTTCTCCAGGACAACGACACTGAACTCTTCCGGAACGAAGCACTCCAGTTTGTGACCGAGGAAAAACCCACCGCTGCAGAGCTCAACGACCTTGTCTTTGCCTTTACCGTTGCCAAGTACGTGAAATCAAACGCCATTGTCCTTGCGAAGGGAGAAAGAACGGTTGGCATTGGCGCAGGGCAGATGAGCCGCATCGATGCCCTGCGGATAGCCATAGCGAAAGCCCAGGGAAGGGAAAAAGGCGCCGTGCTCGCTTCAGACGCCTTCTTCCCCTTTAGCGACGTCGTAGAAGAGGCGGGAAAAGCAGGTATTCGGGCCATAATCCAGCCTGGTGGCTCAATCCGCGATGCTGATTCTATCGCCGCTTGCAACCGTCTGGGGATTGCCATGGTCTTTACGGGGATGCGGCACTTCCGACACTGATGGCGATGCGACGAGAAAGGGATTTTCTCGGGGAACTCGACGTTCCCGAGGACCGCTACTTTGGCATCCACGCGGCACGGGCCCGGGAGAATTTCCCCCTCCCGGTCCCCGTGCCCTCTTCCCTTATCCGGGCATTCTTTGCCGTCAAATGGGCCTGTGCGGCGGCAAACCGGGACATTGGTCTCCTTGAGGAACCGATAGCCTCAGCCATCCTTCGCGCCTGCGAAGAGGGTATGGAGGGGAAATGGAACGACGAAATCATCGTTCCCCTCTTCCAGGGAGGAGCAGGCACCTCCCTCAACATGAACGTGAACGAGGTCATCGCGAACCGTGCCCTGGAAATCCTTGGATACGACAAAGGCCGCTACGATGTGGTCAATCCCTTTGATACGGTCAATCTCAGCCAGTCCACAAATGACGTTTTCCCCACCGCACTCCGGGTAGCGGCTCTATGGGAACTGGCTGACCTTGAGATGGCAATCGTCAAGCTCCAAGACGCCCTCCAGAAGAAGGAGAAGGAATTCGCCTCCGTCCTCAAAGTTGGTCGCACGGAACTCCAAGACGCTGTCCCAGTGACGCTGGGGATGGAATTTGGTGCCTGGGCCGAGGCTATAGGGCGGGACCGCTGGCGACTCTGGAAGGTGAAAGAACGGCTCAAAGAGGTGAACTTGGGAGGAACAGCAGTAGGTACCGGTCTCAACGCCCATCCCCGCTACATTGCCCGAGCCATAGCTTACCTCAACGAGGTCACCCGCCTTCCGGTGGCAAAAGCCATGAACACTTTCGAGAACACTCAAAACCTTGATGTCTTTGCCGAGGTCTCGGGACTCCTTCGAGCCTTAGCGGTCAACCTCAGGAAAATGACCAACGACCTCCGACTCCTTGCCATGGGTCCACGGGCAGGTATTGGGGAAATCCTCCTTCCACCTTTGCAAGAGGGCTCCTCCATTATGCCCGGAAAGGTGAATCCGGTACTTTGCGAGTACGTTGAAGGCATTGCCCTTGACGTTTTTGGGAAAGACCTTGCACTCTCCTTTGCCGCCTCAAGCGGGCAACTTGAGCTCAACCACCTCTTGCCTTTCGTTGCCTATTTCCTCCTCACCATGATTGAAGAGCTCCGCATCGCCTGTACCGTTCTTGCCGAGCGCTACATTCCCTCCATCCAGGCAGACACCACACGGTGTCGGGAACTCCTTGAGAAGAGCTTTGCGTTCGCCACGTGTCTTGTGCCATATCTGGGGCATGAGGTCACTTCAGAGCTTGTTAAAGAGTGCCTCAAAACAGGGAAGGATCTCCGAGAAGTCCTCCTTGAGAAAGGGCTTTTCACGCAAGAGGAGCTGGAAATAATTCTTGACCCTACCGAGTTATCAAAACCAGGAATACCTGGTCTTGGGAAAATCAGAAAAGGCGATGCAGGGAACACCTCGTAGTCTCCGACCACACATCGGCATATTTGGGCGGCGGAACGTGGGGAAATCCTCCCTCATCAACGCTCTGGTGGGGCAGGAGGTGGCTATTGTCTCCGACGTCCCTGGGACGACCACCGACCCTGTTTTCAAGCCCATTGAACTTCTACCCTTTGGGCCAGTGGTGCTCATTGATACCGCAGGGCTCGACGATGAGGGGTTCCTGGGGGAGCTCCGCAAGCAGAAATCCCTGGAGATTCTCCGACGTTGTGACGTGGCTCTCCTTGTCTTCGACGGAAGGACAGACTTTTCCCTGGAACGGGAAATCCTCGCTCTTCTTCGAGAACGAGGTGTCCTTGTGCTTGGCGTCGCCAACAAAATCGACGAAACGCACGAACCCCCTTCTCTCCCTGAAGACTTCAACATCCCCGTTTTCCCGACGAGCGCCAAAACTGGCCAGGGAATCCTTGAGCTGAAAACCACCCTCATCCATCTCCTCCAAAGAGGCATCCAGGAAAAACCGCTCATCCGAGACCTCCTCCACCCAGGAGACCTCGTTGTCCTTGTCGTTCCCATAGACCTGGGAGCTCCAAAAGGGCGTCTCATCCTCCCCCAGGTGCAGACCATCCGGGAGATTCTCGATGCCGATGCCATGAGCCTTGTGGTGAAGGAACGAGAGCTCAGCGAAGCTCTGGAACGCTTGAAAAACCCACCTCGTCTTGTGGTCACCGACTCCCAAGTCTTCCACAAAGTCGCTGGGGCGGTACCTCCATCGGTCCCCATAACGAGTTTCTCCATCCTCTTTGCCCGTCACAAAGGGGATTTGCAGACATTTGTCGCAGGGGTGAAAGCGGTTGAGCACCTCAAACCAGGAGACCGGATTCTCATTCTTGAGGCTTGCACGCACCACCCGCTCCCCGATGACATTGGGCGGGTGAAAATCCCCCGATGGCTCAGGCAATACTTGGGTTTTGAGGTGCACTGTGAGGTCATCGCTGGCCCTTCCCTCTCTGTGCCTCTTTGGGACTACAAGCTCATCATCCACTGCGGAGGATGTATGATTAACCCCAAGGAGATGCTCTTCCGCATTGGGGAAGCTTCCCGGGTAGGGGTCCCGATAACGAACTACGGTGTCCTCATTGCGTACCTCCACGGCCTCTTCCCCAGGGCGCTTGAGGTCTTCCCTGAGATGGCCTTTTTGAAGAACGAGACGATTTCGCCGCTCTTTCGGAAAATCGGGGGACGCTGGAGTCTGTAGCTTCAGTTGAAAAGGGCCTCGAAAATGTTGTACTTGCGGAAAGTCAGGTACCGGTCGGTCATAACGTTCAAGGGTTTCTTCGTGAAGCGGAAGTTCTCGGCAATGTACGAAAGGAGCGTATCAAGCTGGTATTCTTTCGCTACGGCGCTTTCACTCGCCTTCCGGTAGAGGGCAATACCTCGTTCTTCAAGCTCTTCGCCTCTTCCTCTGAAGTTCCGAAGCCAAGTACGCTTCGCAAAGGAGGCATGGAGCTCACCAAAAAGCTGCTCCGGGAAGATACCACTCACAAAGAGCGCAATGTCCCCTGCTCGCTTGAGGAAGATGAAACGGTACGGTTCATCCACCCGCTCGCTGAGCTCGGCAAGGAGATCAAGGTCAAAGTCCGAGAGGGTCTTCTTGAAGTAGACACCATGACCCCGCCGGATGTACACGGTAATGTTGTTGATGCGAATGAAGGACACAAGGAGCTCCACAAGGTAATCCCGGAGCGCATCTCGAGCAAAGACCTCAAGGACCTTCTTCCCGTCAAAGACGGGAACGACCGTACGGTACCCAATCCGCTCCAGGGTGTACGATTCTCGCTCAATGTCCCGGATGGCTCGCCGCAGCAGGAGTTCAAAGTAGAGGTAAGGACTCACCTGGACGAAAAGGCCAGTATCCTGGGCAACGCGGTTAAAGAGAAGGTCGTTTTCGAGGACAGCGTTGAGGGTATCGTGGTCTTGAGTGACCAGGGACAAAAAGGCCTTTTCCTCCCCTCCTCGACAGAGGGTTTCCGCAAGAAACCGGAAATCTGAAGGAGTGAATTTCTCGAAAATCCTCCGCACTCGCCTCACTCCTCAGAAAACCACACCAAACTTTTCAGCGTAAAAGCCCTTGACGTCCTTCACCTCTTCTCGTTTCCGTATATTATAAACATACCTGAGAACCCGCTTCTTCCAGAACTCATCAGAGCTCAAATACCCTCGTCGCCAGATATCAAAATCGTACGTCTTGACCTGGAAGCTCAAAACGTACTCTTTGTCCATAAGGAGCTGGACCACAAGCCAGGCGGCTCCAGGGAAAAGCCGCTTGAGAGAGTCAAATCCCACTCCAATTTGGTTCCATAGCGCCTGGTCAAGGGAACGGGTTGCCATCTCCATACGGATGTACGCTTGATTCTCTTCCGCAAGGAACCCCACATCAAAAACCGTATAACCAAACTCTGCAAGAAGAGAAGCGGTACGCCGCACTGCTTCATCCTGTGAGGCACTCGCCACGATGCTACTCTCAACAAGGGTGAATGAGGCCTCAAGGAGCTGCTCCCCACGGATGAAAAGGCGAGCTGTCCATCGTCCCGCAGGCAACGATCGCCCGGCAAGGGGGAGTTCCCCCTTGACACCTATGTACTCCCCAACGTCTTCAAGGATGAGGAAACTCTCAAAAGGGGTTCCAGAAGGGGGGACAAACACGAAGTGGCATTCGTCTCCCTTTTGTGCACCCTCAAGGAAGACCCAAAAGACCACCGCCTGGTCTTCGGTGCTGAACTTATCAATCCGGTCAAGGGGAAGGCCATCCTTGTCAAGGCCCCGACACAGGGCCCAGTCCAGGACACGGAGCGCAGAAGCACCCTGCGCAATCCCAAAGAGGAAACCCAAAAGAAGGAGGACAAAGCAACCCCTTCGCACCTCTGTCACCCATCCAATCATACCGCAAACCTGTCACGGACACAACTTCCCCGCCCGATAGGCGGCAATGTAGTTCATACAGAATTCATCCTGTCCCAAAAGCGCAAGAGCAGCGTAAAGCACCGACATGAGTTCCCGATCGAGGGGATCAATAATAGCCGCATCAAGACCGTACCCAGCACACAAGGCAAGAAACGTCCGGTTGAGAAGACGACGATTGGGCATTCCAAAGGAGATGTTGCTCAAACCACAGATGGTTCGGACACCAGGGAACTCTTCCTTAATCTCTTTGAGGGTCTCAAGAAATACCCTCCCTTGCCTCTGGTCGGTACCGATAGGTACAACAAGGGGATCAATGAAAAGGCGTTCTTCGGGAATACCATAGTCAGAAGCGGCACGAACAAGCTGTTCCACAAGTCGTAGACGATCGGCAACGGATTCGGGGATACCCCCAGTACCCATCGCCAGCCCTACAACGTACGCACCATAGGCCTTGGCAAGGGGCAACACCCCCGCGATGCGGTGGGGTTCAGCGGTGAAAGAGTTAATCATGACCTCTTTCTTCTTGTACACTGCCAAAGCCCGCTCCAGGGCTTGATCGTTGGCCGTGTCAAGACAGAGGGGGATGGCAACCTCCTCCTGGAGGAGTTCCACAAGCCAAGGAAGGTTAGCGATTTCCTCCTCTGCCTCTGTTCCTGCGTTCACATCAAGGAAATGGGCTCCTGCCGCCTCTTGCTTTTTTGCCTCCTCAAGGAGCAAAGCCACATCTTTGCGCTCCAGGGCTTCTCGAATAGGCTTTCTCGCCGCATTAATACGTTCGGCCACAATCAGCACAGTTCCACCTCCTCTTCGAGGACATCCCGCACTCGAAACTCCTCCTGGAAAGGTCGAGCAAGGTAGAAAGACCCAGCAACCACAAGGGGGAGACCCAAGGACTCTGCAAGAGCAAGAGCTCTCTCCTTTGCTCGACACGCATCGGGAACAACTTCCTTAGGAACCGGGAACGCCTCAAAGTACGTCAGGGCTCTCACAGCAGGCAAAGCCTTTGGATGGAGAGGCTCTGTGAGCACAAGATGTGCCGCGGCGCCTTGGAGCTCTTGGGCAATTCCCGCACAATCCTTCCCCTCAAGGAACCCAAGAAGGTAGATGGCCTTCTCCACTCCAAGGTATTCCTGCAAAGCTCTGCGGAGTGCCCGAAACGACGCTTGGTTGTGGGCAACGTCAAAGACGACAAGCGGATTCTGCAGAAGGACATCCACCCGTCCCCGGAAAGAGAAAGAGGTGAACGCCTCTCTCACGCGGGAAAGGTCAAAGGGAAGGTCAAAAAGGGAAAGCGCAAAGAGTGCTGAGAGCGCATTCGTCACCTGGTGGTCCCCAAGGAGTGGAAGCCCAACCTCCCCCTCTCCCCATTGCGGGATGGAAAAGGAGAATCGAGAACCTTCTCGGCTCCTCTCTCGAATCTCCACCCTGGCAAGGTGAGCAACCTCAAAAACTGGTGCACCCTTTTTTTGAGCCTCCTCAAGGATAGTCCTTCGCGCTTCATCCTCCTGAGGAGCAAGGACAAGGGGGACAGAAGGACGGAGAATCCCAGCTTTCTCACGGGCGATGGCCGTCAAAGTATTCCCAAGAACCTCCATGTGGTCAAAGCTTATTGGGGTGATAACGGTCACACAGGGTTCGGTGACGTTTGTCGCATCGAGTCTCCCCCCAAGGCCAACTTCCACAACCGCCACATCAACCTTACGCTCCACAAAGTACAGCATAGCAAGACCAACTGAGGCCTCAAAGTAAGTCGGTTTCCCCCAAGGTGATTCCCACCCCATGCGTTCCACAACAGGACGGACCTCAGCAACGAGGTTGGCAAGCTCCTTCGGCGTAATGAGCTCATCGTTTATACGGATACGTTCTCGGAAGGTGAATAGGTGAGGCTTAGAGTAGAGACCACAGCGGAAACGGAACCCACCAAAGAGGCGGTGGAGGAGGTAAGAAGTGCTCCCTTTCCCTTTGGTCCCCGCGATAAGGACGGTGGGGAGATGGCGCTCGGGATTCCCAAGGCGGGCCATAAACTCCCGCATCCGCTCAAGTTTGAGGTCGGTGTAGGGAATGTTCGTCTTCTCATAGTTGATAAGCCCAAAAAGGTATTCTAAAGCCTCTCGATACTCCATGGTCAGTACTCCTCAGGCATTGTCAGAAGCATCTCGTACGAGAACACCGGCCCATCATGACACACGTAGTACGGACCGATGTTGCATCGTCCACACTTACCAAGGCCGCACTTCATTTTCATCTCAAGGGTTGTGAGGACGTTTCTAGCCATGAAACCCATTTCCCGAAGTGCTTTGATGGTAAACTTTATCATAATCGGGGGGCCACAGACAATACTCACCCAGTTGTCGCTGGGGAAGGAGAAGACCTCTCGAAGCACGTTGGGCACAAGCCCCACCCTGCCGCTCCAGGTGGCATCCCCCTCATCAACGGTGAGGCAAAGGGTGAGGTCGTTTCGCCTCTCCCAGTGAGAAAGTTCCCACCGGAAAACAAGGTCTTGCGGCGTGCGGGCCCCATAGAGAATGTACACTTCTCCGAAAGATGGTCGGTGTTCCGGGGAGAGGACATAGGTAATGAGAGAGCGCAGTGGCGCAAGACCAATGCCCCCACCCACAAAGAGGAGGTTTTTCCCAATCAATGCTCCAAGGGGGAACCCATTGCCGTAAGGCCCTCGAAGACCAACGACATCTCCAGGGTTGAGGCGATGGAGGGCGCTTGTGACTGAACCCAAGCGCTTCACGCTGAACTCAAGGAATCTCTCCTCCGTCGGTGACGAAGCAATGGAAAAGGGCGCTTCTCCAACCCCAGGCACGAAAATCGCCACAAACTGCCCTGGGAGGTAGGCAAAGCCCTCTGGGCGGCGAACCCGAAACGTCTTAATGTCAGGGGTCTCCTCAAGAATCTCCTCTATGGGGAGAAGGCAAGGAGTGTAAATCCCTTCATGGCGCACTGGACATCACCTTCCCTAAAGCCTCCTGGATGTCCCAGTTGACCGGACAAAGGAGCGCACATCGCCCACATCCTACGCAACCAAACACCCCTTTCCGAAGGGGGAAATACGAGAACTTGTGGAGGATTCTCTGGCGAACCCGCTGCATCGGATGGGGTCTTGGGTTATGGGAAGAGGCATGGAGGGTAAACTTTGGGAACATGCAGCTGTCCCAGGTCCGAACCATTGCCCCACGGAGCTTTCCCTCTGGCACAAGGTCAAAGCAAAAGCACGTCGGGCAGAGAAACGTACAGGCCCCACAGTTCAAGCACCCCCAGGTGACCTCCTCCCAGGCAGCCCCTTCAAAAGCCCTCAAGAGGCGTTCAGGCGTCTCCTCAGGAAGGGGTGGCAGGGCATCGTGCTCCAGGCGTTCGACGAGCATCTCAAGCTCTTGCTCCTCTTGAGGCTCTAGAGGCCGACCTTCTGGTCCCTCTCCTTCTAGGTACACCAAAAACGCAAAGGGGAGGGCGAAACCCTTCGCCCCCTTCCAAGAGAGGGGATGCCCACCAACGTTCGTGCAGAAACAGGTGGCTGCAAAGAAGGTGCATCCCACAACCACAAGGGTGAGGTTCTTGCGCCTTTCCGCATACGAGGTATCCGTGGGAGCACTCTGGAGAAAGACCGTATCAAGGACTTCAACCACGGCTCTTGCCTCACAGGGAGCACAGAGCAAGAAGACCTCCTCTGAGGAGGGGGGGAGGGAGAGGATGTTCCATGTCCTCTTTGCCCAGAAAAAGCGGTACAATACCTCCCTCTGGGGGAGGAGGAGACTCTTGGGGGTGGGAAGAGAGGGGAAAGGAAGGGGGAAACGGCTATGAACCGTTTCTGTCACGAAAACCTTTTTCCCTTCGAACCACTTGAGGAATGCCTCATACGATACGACACGACCTTCACCGGATAAACGCATCAGGATCATCCTCCCGGTAGGTCACAAAGGGTGCTGAAGCCGTGGTATCCACCCCAGCCTCAAAGGCAAACGCTTCTCGCACTGTCTCCGAGACGGCGAAAAAGAGCGTGGCGATAGGTATTCTCAAAGGACAAGCACGCTCACAGGCACCACAACCGACGCATCTCCCCGCAAGGTGCATGGCCCGACCCAGGTGGAACACGAACGTATCTCGAAGCGTCGGAGAGGGATGGAGGAAAAAGGGCCTGTGGCTTTCGGCAAAGCACTCCTTGCAGTAACACATCGGGCAGGCATTCCGACAGGCGTAGCAACGAATGCAACGAGAGAATTCTTGGGCGAAGAATGCCCACCGCTTCTCGGGAAGGAGCTGCCAAAGCTCACGCAAAGTATCCACAAAGGGGAAAGGAGGGGGTTCCTCACCCAAAAGCACGTCGTACACAAGGGGGCTCCGATAGCGACATCGCTTGCACGATGCCTCAAGGAAAGACGAAAGAGGGTACGCAGTTCCTCGCACAATAAGCCTCTCCCCCTCAAAGCACACCTCCTGCTCCTTCAGGTCCTTCCACGTTTCGGAGAGCTTCCTCCAGTCCACCATTCCCGGACAGCGTACCCCAAGGATGTAGAGGTCCTCCCGCCGAACCTGGTGCTCTTGCATGAGGACCACAAGGGAGCGACCATCACACCCTTTGGCGACGATGGCCACCCTCTCACCCTTTTGGGGAAGGTGGAAAAGGTACTTTGCCAGATTCACCCCACAGAAAGGGGTGAAGATGAGTTCTCTCACATCTTCGGGGCTCCGGAAAAGAGAAGGGCGAACACGAAAGGGCAACGATCCTTGCCGATACCCCAAGACGGCCTGAACAGTCCCTTCCTCAAGGAGCTTTCGAGCAACCTCACGGAGCGTCATGAGACCTCCACTCCCTCACCAGGGGATTCGGACCGAGACCCCGAACCGCCTCAACAACAGCATCCACCACTTCGGCGAAACGTTGCCCCTCTGAGGCCGAAATCCAGGAAAAGTGCACTCGCCCTTCAAGGCCGAGGAACCTAAAAAGCTCATGCAACACGAGGAACTTCCGCCGAGCAAAGTAATTCCCGCTCAGGTAGTGGCAGTCTCCCGGATGACATCCTGAGACGAGCACCCCATCAGCTCCGTCTCGGAGTGCCTTGAGAATGGAGAGAGGGTCAACGCTCCCTGAGCACGGGACTCGAATGACCCGGATATTCGGAGGGTACTGCATCCGGCTCACCCCAGCAAGATCCGCCCCCGCGTAACTACACCAGTGGCAGAGAAAGGCAACGATTTTAGGTTCCCAGGGAACACTCATAGAGGTATTCCACCTCGGCAAGAATCGCGTCCTTCGTGAAACCACAAAGTTGCACCGCTCCACTCCGACAGGTGGCGCTGCACAAGCCACATCCCTTGCACAACGCTCGATTGACCTGCGCAGTCCGTTTACCCCAATCCACCTGGATGGCCCGGTACTGGCACACCCGCTCGCAGTCCCCACAGGCGACGCATTTCCTCTCATCCACGGCGGCGATTTGCGCCTCGGAGAGTATGGTGTCTTTGCTCAACACCGTCATGAGACGGGCAACGGCGGCCTTTGCTTGCAGAATGCTCTCCTCAGCGAGTTTCGGACCATGGGCCAGCCCACAGACGTAGATACCTTCAGTGGCAAAGTCCACCGGGCGAAGTTTCACATGGGCCTCAAGGAAAAACCCATCCTGGGTGAGAGGGACTTTGAGGAGTTTCGAAAGCGCTGGAGCGTCCTCTTGGGGAACGACGCCGGTACTCAAAACGACAAAATCCGCAGGTATTACCACTACCGCTCCAAGGAGCGGGTCAAAGAACCGCACCAGGAGATCCTCACCCTGCTTTTCCACCACAGGCGTTGTCCCATCCCCAAACCGCACAAAGAATACTCCCTTTGCTCTGGCCTCCTGGTAGTACCGCTCATGCAGCCCATAGGTTCGCATATCCTGGTAGAGCACCACAATCTCCGTATCCTTTGCAATCTCTTTAAGACGCAGGGCGTTTTTAACCGCCTGTACGCAGCAGACGCGGCTACAGTACGGATGCGCCGCGTTGCGAGAGCCGACACACTGAACCATGACCACCCGTTTTGGGGGTATGAAGTTCCCTTGGTGCATCCTCCGTTCAAGCTCCCTCTGGGTGAGGACTCTCGGGTCTTCTCCGTAGAGGAAGACTCCTCTTTCGGGACGGTACTCTCTCCCACCCGTAGCAACGATAATCCCTCCGTGCTTGAGGGTATGGAGAGTTCCCCGCTGCTCCACGAGGCTTTCGAAATTCCCCACAAAACCACTGACCTCAAGGAGTTTCGCCTCGGTAAACACCTGAATGCTTGGGCGGGCCGCGATATCCTTTTTGAGCTCTTCCCGAAGCTTGGCAAGATGGACCCCCTCAAGGGTGTACGCAAGGTCCTGCCCACCAAGGTCCTTTTCCCGTTCCACAAGGTACACAGAGAGTCCCTGCCGCGCTGCTTCAAGAGCCGCCGTCATTCCCGCAAGACCTCCACCAACAACAAGCACCGCCTTCTCGACGGGAACGGGAAAAGGCGTGAGGGGCTCAAGAAGGGCGGCCCGAGCCACCGCCATGGCCACGAGGTCTTTTGCCTTTTCGGTGGCCTCCTCCTTCTCCCCCTGGTGGACCCAGGAGCACTGGTCACGGATGTTGGCCATAGCAAAAAGGTACGGATTGAGACCCGCTTCCCGCAAGGTTTCTCGGAAAAGGGGTTCATGGGTCCGTGGGGAACAGGAGGCAACGACCACTCGATTGAGGCGGTATTCGGCTATCTTTTCCTTTATCCGTTCCTGCGTGTCCTGAGAACAGGTGTAGAGATTCTCCTCAACGTACACCACCCCAGGGAGTTCCCTTGCCCAAGCCGCAACTGCTCCAGTGTCCACAACTCCAGCAATGTTCACTCCGCAGCGACACACGAAAACCCCAATGCGCAGCGGCTCAGAACGCACCTCTCGTTCTTTCGGGTACGTTTTCTCCCGAACATGCTGCCGACGGGATGGCGCAAGCAATGCCCCTACTTCACAAGCAACAGCACCTGCTTCAACCACCGTTCCTGGGATGTCCTTGGGACCGGCAAGGCTCCCGCACACGAAAATCCCAGGCCGTACCATCCGCGTCCCGAAGGCGGCAGTGTACGGAAAGCCCTCCGGGTCAAGGGGAATCCCCAATTCCCTGAGGCGTTTTCGCTCTTCCTCAGGGACACAAAGCCCCACAGAGAGCACCACAAGGTCGTAAACCTCGCTCCTTTTGTTCCCTCCCTCATCAACGGAGAACACCACAACATCGCCGTTCTCCTGTGGGAGGACATGACTCACCCGCCCTCGGACAAAGCGAATCCCCTGCGCTTTCGCTCGCTCATAGTACCGCTCGAAATCTTTCCCAAAGGCACGCATGTCGATGAGGAATACGGTGACCTCAAAAGGAGCACTGTCCCCCTCCACACGGAGATGCTCTTGGGCAACGAGTGCCTCTTTGATAGCGTACATGCAGCACACCGAGGAACAGTAGGAGTGACCGCGTTTCACATCACGGGATCCCACGCACTGGACAAAGGCAATCCTGCGAGGGACTTTGCCATCCGAGGGCCGAACAACCTGCCCCTTCGTGGGTCCGGAGGCATTGAGAATCCGTTCAAAATCCAGACTCGTAATGACATTGGGGCACCGTCCAAGACCAAGTTCCCGGAGCACTTCCTTGGGACGCAACACCTCAGTCCCCTGAGCGTAGATGATTGCTCCAACCTCAAGCTGGCGAAGACGAGGCTCGTCCCCGTGGCGTATGGCGCCTCTCTGACATGCCTCCACGCACCGCAGGCACTCTGCGCATCCTCCACAGGAGAGACACCTTGCAGCTTCTTTTCGTGCCTCCTCCTCGGTGTACCCAGAGACGACCTCGGAGAATCCCAAAAGACGCTTCGCGACTTCAAGTCTTCGAGGTTGCTCCCCAGGATTCCTTGCGGTGCCCCAAGGGAGCGCAAGGGGCGCAGGCGAACGGGGGTCCTCCCCAAAGGATTGACCACGGAAAAGAGCATCGATGGCGTAGGCAGCTCTCTTCCCGTGGGCAATAGCCTCAACAAGGGTTGCCGGCCCAAGGACGAGATCTCCGCCAGCGAACACCCGAGGTATTGAAGTTGCAAGGTTTCGGTCAACTCTGACCGTCCCCCAAGGGGTGAGCTCAAGCCCTTCATCCTTGGGGATGGCAATCTTTTGTCCCGTGGCCACGATGTAGAGGTCCGCTGAGACGGTGAACTCACTTCCTGGGACAACCTCAGGCCGTCGCCTCCCAGATTCGTCAGGAGCACAGAGTCGGACACCAAGCATCTCCAAGAAGAGCCGTCCATCCCTCTCGATGAAGCGCTTTGGCGCCGCACAGAAAACGAACTCTACACCCTCCTCTCTGGCCTCTTCAACTTCCTCCGGGCGAGCTGGCATCTCATCGAAAGAACGACGGTAGTAGATGGTGACCTCTTTCGCCCCTTGGCGGAGGGCAGTACGGGCACAGTCAATGGCCACATTGCCACCACCGATAACGGCAATCCGTTCGGCTTTGGGGACATCTTCGCAACGGGAACAGCTTAGAAGATACGCCAGACCATCGATGACCTGAGGATGGTCTTCTCCCTCAACACCGAGCTTTGCCCCCTTCCAGGCCCCACAGGCAAGGTACACCGCAGAGTATCCCCAGGCAAAGAGGTCAGCAAGCGTGAAATCCCTTCCCCAGCTGGTCCCACAGCGAATCTCTACACCAAGTTGCTCTAAGGCAGCAATTTCCCATTCCACAACTTCTCGGGGGAGACGGTACGGAGGAATCCCAAAGCGCATCATCCCCCCAGGCTGGTTCTGTGCTTCGAAAACCACCACACGGTACCCGAGAAGACGCAGGAAGTATGCGCAACTTAAGCCGCTTGGTCCTGCACCAACAACAGCAACCCGTTCTGGGCGTTCCCCTCGGATTTGAGGAAGCAGGACCTTTCCAGAGTTCCGTTCCCAATCGGCGAGAAACCGTTTGAGGAAGGGGATGCGGAGAGGAGCATCGAACATACCCCTTTGGCATTGGTCCATGCAGGGATGGTGGCATGCTCGGCCACAAATACCTGGAAAGGGGTTATCCATCCGCACGACCTGCACGGCTTCCGCAAAGCGCCCTTGTCGGAGAAGGGCAATGTACCCCTGGGCTTTTTGCTCGAGGGGACAAGCCGCTTGGCAGTTTGGTACCCCCTTTTTGTGAATCTGGAATGCCCCAGGGAATGCCTGGGGGAAGAGGCGGAAGACCGCCTTCCGAAGGCTCAGTCCCCCTTCAAAGTCGTTTGGCACATCCACTGGGCAGACGCTCGCACAGTCCCCACACCCGGTGCAGGAGGCAACATCAACGTAGCGAGGGTTCTCAAGGATGGTAACCACAAAATGCCCTGGCTCTCCTGAGACATCCACAACCTCCGAAAGGGTATGCACGGCAATGTTGAGGTGGCGGCCACACTCAACGAGCTTTGGCGAGAGGATACACATGGCGCAATCGTTCGTGGGAAAGGTCTTATCTAAGCGCGCCATGAGACCTCCAATGCTTGAGGACTTCTCAACGAGGTGCACGAAAAATCCTGCCTCAGCAAGGTCCAAGGCTGCCTCAATACCTGCGATACCACCACCGACAACAAGCACCGTTCCAAGGGGGTTACGACGTTCCATGCGTTCCCCCTCCTAAGTAACGCTTCCAGAGGTCTTCATACTCTGGAAACGAGAACGCCCTCCTCTCAAAGAGGAGCGCGATGAAGTCCCGACGAAGCTTCTGGGTTCGGGCATCAAGGTGTTCGATGATCCGTCGGACTTCCTCCGGAACATGACCCTCTGCAACAGCCATCTCTCGAAGAACCTGGAGAACGTTGGCGAACTCCACTCCCTGAGGGCAATGGGCAACACAGCGAAAACAGGCGGCACACATCCAAATACTCCGAGAGGAGAGAACGCTCCGATCCCCAAGGAGGACGCTGTGGATGATTCGACGAGGATTGAAATCCTCATCCACCTCGGCTACCGGACAGGTCGCTGTACATACCCCGCAGGAAAAGCAGAGGAAAAGTCCCTCTCCTCCCGGACGATGGGCAACCTCGTATCGGAAAGCGGCATCATACACCCTCAACCACCCCCTGTGCCGGACGGGGGAAAAGGCCTGATTGTTGGACAATTTCAGGAACGATGCTCTCCCACGCCACCGCCATAATGTGCACCCCCCGCACTCCTTCCATTTTGCGGAGCGCCTCGATAATCTCAACGGCAATCCGTACCCCTTCTTCCTTCGGATCCTGAGCGCGCTCCATCCGCTCTTCAACCCAACGCGGGATGACCATTCCCGGCACCTCTTCCTTCATGTAGCGGAGCGCCTGTAGAGACTTTAGCGGAATAACCCCCGCAAGGATATGGACCCTCTCATGGAGTTTGAGGCGGCGAACCTCCTCCATCCATCGAGAGAACACCTCAAGGTCGAAGACGGCCTGCGTTTGGATGAATTGGGCTCCTGCTTCCACCTTCTTGGCCAAACGGAAAACACGAAACTCCAGGGGATCGGCAAAGGGATTTTCCCCGGCTCCAAGGAATGCCCGAATGTCTCCCCTCACCTTCTCCCCATTGGCCAAAATCCCTTCATCCCGGAGTCTCCGGAAGATAGAGAGGAGCTGTATTGAGTCGATGTCGAATACGCTCTTCGCGTCAGGATGGTTCCCAAGGCTTTGGTGGTCACCCGTAATGCAGAGGAAGTTCTCAATCCCCAGCGCACAGGCTCCAAGGAAGTCACTCTGCAACGCGATACGATTCCTGTCTCGACAGGCAAGCTGCATAACCGGCTCAAGACCCATGGTGCGCACAATAAGGCAACTGGCAAAGCTAGAGAGGCGCACAACCGCTGTCTGGTTATCCGTGACATTCACCGCATCCACGTATCCCTTCACTTGGGCACACTTCTTCCGAAAACCCTCTTGGTCCACCCCTTTTGGGGGACCAACCTCAGCGGTCACCACAAAGACCCCTTGCTTGAGGAGCTCTTGGAGCACGCTCATTGCCGAACATCCTCCCGCACAACCCTCCTTTGAGCCCCAAAGCGAGAAGGTGCCCAATTCTTGGGAGGCTGAATGGCGAAGAGTTCCTCAACCCTTCCAAGGGCTCGCATCCGCTCGTAAATGAGTTGCCACGCGCAATCCCGTTCAGGTCGAACCTCACACTTTCCACCTCTTGACCCTCCGCAGGGACCGTTGAGGAGGCTTTTCGCACACCGGGCCACCGGACAGATATTCCCAAAACGATGCACGATGCACTCGCCGCACCCAATGCATCGCTCTTCAAAGACTCCCACAGCAAGAGGCGCACCCATGAAACTCGTGTTGAGGCCAGGAAAAACGGGAACCTCTGGGACGGTATCGCTTACCACCTGTACCCCCACGCCACAGGCGAGAGAAAGCACTGCAGAGAAAGTACGGATGCTCTCCCGGAGGGGCACAAGGAACTCCCGCTCACATTGCCGCTCAACCGATGTTGCCTCAGTCTCAAAACCCTTAAGCCGCAGAAGCAGCGCAAGTTCCCGGGCTTCCCGCTCACCCCCCGCAAGACACACCGTCACACACGCCCCACAACCCACAACGAGAACCTTCCGGTGGGGGGAAAGGAGCTCAAGAACCTCCTTGAGGGGTTTCCGTTCTCCAACAATCACGCAAGGACCCTCGCTTTGAGTTCTCCCAGGCGATGCACGTGAGCGAAAACACACTGGACCTCTTTAGGTATCCCAGCTTCCGCAAGGAGCTGGGATACCCGTGCCACCCGTTTCTCCGCAAGGACGCTCCCCTGCACCCCCCGGCAACTCAAGGGAGGACAACCCACAAGGAGCAACCGATCGCATCGGAGGAGCACTTCAAGCATCATCTCCTCCTCGACCCCTCCAAGACAAGGAACAGGAATAGCCGCAACAATACCCTCCCAGACTTCTGGGTTCTCCTTTCCCAGGACACAGAGCGCTGGGAACCCACTCCGCTCACAACCGATAATGCCCAAGGACACCACGGACCACCTCAAAGCGCAAAGCTTTTGCCGGACAAAGCCCAGCACAAACGCCACATCGCACGCAGAGCGCCGCATTCACCGCGATGCACCGCTTGAGCTCCCCAGAGAGGACAATCGCCCCCACAGGACAGCTCCGAAGGCACGTCAAACACAAGGCGCAACGGTCTGTGTCAACTACCACCCGTCCTTCTCCAGCCACCCTCTTCTCCCTGAGGTAAGAGGTAACAGCCGCCACAAGGTCGGCAACGTCACCTCGGGCGACAAAAACCCCAGGGATGTTTGTGGCACAGGGTGGGAACTGGGGATTCTCAGGAATCTCAAGGGAAACCTCTCGGTCACTCATGAAGACTGTCTCAAAGGGTGGGAGAGTAAGGGTTTTCCGCGCCACCGGGACAAGGAAATGGGCCTCAAGACGCACCGGGATAGGATCGTTCTCCGGAACGTATTGGACGATGATGCGACGCATATCCGGACTTGGTGAGAGGGTGACGCGGGAAAGGGAGAGCTTCTCGAAGATGACCCCGCTTTCCCGGGCCTTCCGGAAAGCCTCCTCAAACCCCTCACGGGCGACGAAAATGTCTTCCGCAAGGACCACAACCTCCATTCCTTGAGCGGGTAGGGACATAAGGGCAAAAATCCTCTCCCAGTCTTCCGGATACGGATGCGGGGCAGGGACAAGGACAACGAGGCGTTTCCGCCGTACCGGAGAAATCCCAAGAACCTGGGGAAGGTGGACAAGGTCAACCACCCTCCTCGTTTCCAGGACCTCTTGGGGAATGGGAAGAGGTGGTTCTTCCCGGAAGGAAGGAATGAGGATGCAAGCCCCAACGAAGACATCGTACGGCCTCACGTAGAAGTCTACCCCTCTCCGGACAAGGGTAAAGGAGGGGAAAAAGACCACAGGAATATCCACCCGGGCTAAGGCTTCGCGGAGCACACCATGATCCTCAGGATAGAGGAGGACCCTCCGAGTCGGGATGACCGGAAAAGGAATAACGGTCCTTGTGGGAGGGGCAAGAGAAGCAAGAAAGCTCCGCCAAAGCATCCGGCGTTTTGCGTCAGGAAGCGGACACACCTCATCATAGGGGAAAACGAAAACGGCAAGAGGGTTCACACCAAGCTGCACGGCAAGTGCAGTACCCTCATCCTCCGTCCACAGGGAGTTCCCAAGGACCACAAAGAGGGACGCAGGTGGAAGAGCTTTCGGCTGCGACAAGGAAGCGACCTCAAAGGAAAAACCGCACGTTCTGAGCTCTTCAGTCACCCACGCCGGTGGGCTCACACCATCAGGACAGAGCAGGCACACCCAAACCACGGTATGATCCCCCAAGGAACCCCACAAGGTCACTCACAACCCTTTCAGCCTCGGAAATGGTGCCAAGGATATCCTTTGGTCCTGTGGCTGTGCCACAGGCGAAAACGCCGTCTTCGGGGCGGGGGACAAGAAACCCCCCATCTTTCCGCGAAAGACGGAAGAATTCAGCCACGCGTTCCGTCCCAGGAGAAGGCACAAGACCAACTGAAAGCACCACCGCATCGTAACGCCGCTTGGTCACCTTTCCATCCGCCTCAACGGTAACGGTGACCCCCGAGGAATCCTCCGCAAGCGCAGAGGGCATCAAGCGATACAGAGATACCGAAGATGCGGTGGTGCGGAGGTCATTCTCGCCATCGCCAAGAATCTGGAGGTCCATGAAGTAGACATGGAACAAGGCATGGGGCAGTCGAAAGCGGAGATTCTCGATGAGCCGCAATGCGTAACGGCAACACACCTGAGAGCAGTACCCTCGCTTTTCCCTCGCATTCCGGGACCCAACACACTGTACGAAGGCAAAGGACGAAAAAGCGGCAAGCTCATCAAGAGTGGTGCTTTTGAGCTTTTTCTCAAGCTCAAAGCCGGTGAAAATGCGCCGTTTCCTCCCCCGGAGGTATTGAGGGAGTCGCTCCACCGGAAAGGGAACCGCCCCAGTTGCAAGGACAATAGAGCGAGCAAGGAACTCGTGGCGAGGCGTTGCGACGTGAAAACCCTTCTTTTCCCAAACCACAGCCTTCAGGGGTTCTCCCAGAATGCTACGCACACCGAAAGCAGCTTTCCGCAAAAGATGCACCGCTCGACACACCCCACAGCGGAGGCACCGGTCCGTTGCCTTACAAGAGAGCTCTTGCGCCAGGCCTCCCAAGGACTCTTTTTCCTCAAGGAGCACGACGTTGTACTTTTCCCAGAGGGCGGAGGCTACGGCAAGTCCTGCCACCCCTCCGCCAACCACGAGGACATCAACACTTTCCATCAGAAAAGCCCCACAATCCGTCCTTCTGCATCGATATCCACCTTATTCCCTGCAGGCTCTGAAGGCAACCCAGGCATGGTACGGATTTCCCCGCAAAGCGGATAGAGGAACCCTGCTCCAATGGCTGGGCGAATGTCCTTTACAGGGAGCTTGAACCCTCGAGGTCGTCCTTTGAGCTTTGGGTCGTGGGAGAGGGAAAGGTGGGTTTTCGCCATACAGATGGGGAGGTTCCCCCAACCGAACTCGGTGAAACGCTTTATTTTCTCCTCCACACCTTCATCATACACCACACCATCAGCCCCATAGATTTGGGTCGCAATGATTGCAATCTTCTCTTTTATCGGGATGTCAAGGGGGTAGAGGAAACGGAAATGCTTAGGTTCCTCACAAGCACGGACCACTGCCTCAGCGAGCTCTCGTCCCCCTTCGCCTCCCTTTGCCCACACCTCCGAGACGACACAGGCGTATGCCCCACTGTCGAGGGCAATTCGCTCAATCGCCCGGATTTCCCGGTCGGTATCGGTGGTGAAGAGGTTCACGGCCACCACAACAGGTACCCCAAAAAGGCGAGCGTTCTCTATCTGTTTCACAAGGTTTTCTGCGCCTTGCTCCACCGCAGCGACATCCTCTTCCTGCAAGGCTGGGTCAAGGGGTTTCCCAGGCACCACCTTGTACTTGCCGCTGTGCATTTTTAGGGCCCGAACCGAGCACACCATGACCACGCAGTCAGGGGTAAGGCCACTGTAGCGGCATTTGATGTTCATGAACTTCTCCATGCCACAGTCGGCACCAAAGCCACTTTCAGTCACCACATACTCGCTGAGGCGGAGGGCAATGTAGTCGGCAAGAATGGAACTGTTCCCATGGGCAATGTTGGCAAAGGGTCCTGTGTGGACAAAGCAAGGGGTATTCTCAAGGGTCTGGAGGAGATTCGGCTTGATCGCATCTTTCAAAAGCACCGCCATGGCCCCAGCACATCGCAAGTCCTCGGCTGTTACCGGCTTTTTCTCCACGTTGTATCCAATAACAATCCGGCCGAGGCGCTCCCGCAAATCCCTCATGCCCGTGGTGAGGGCAAGAATCGCCATAACCTCCGAAGCTACCGCAATATCAAAGCCTGATTCTCGAGGGATGCCGTTCTCCTTTCCCCCAAGTCCGATGATAATCTTCCGGAGCGCCCGGTCACTCACGTCCACAACCCGTGGCCAGCTGATGGTGAAAGGGTCGATGCGGAGGGCATTCCCATGGTAGAGGTGGTTATCGATGAACGCCGCAAGGAGGTTGTGGGCCAAGGCCACCGCGTGGGTATCCCCGGTGAGATGGAGGTTGAAATCTTCCATGGGGACGACTTGAGCGTACCCACCTCCTGCCGCGCCACCTTTGATGCCAAACACCGGCCCAAGAGATGGCTGGCGAATGCAGACGATGCTCTTTTTCCCGATTCGGTTGAGGGCCATGGAGAGGCCAATAGTGGTGACCGTTTTCCCCTCTCCAAGGGGCGTAGGAGTGATAGCAGTAACATCAATGTACTTGCCAAGTGGTCGATTCTTGAGCTTGTCAAGCACTTGAAGCGATACTTTCGCCTTGTACTTCCCATACAGCTCGATATCGTCCTCACCAAGACCAAGGTCTTTAGCAATTTCCGTAATGGGCTTTAAGTGGGCACTCTGGGCGATTTCAAGGTCGGTGAGCATTCTTCTCCCCCTCCAAAATAGCTCTGTGAATTAGAGCATAATTCATTTTTTTAAGTAAGGGAAGAGAAAAAAGGGGCATCCGCCCCTTCAGTTGAGCCCAAGGAGTTCCTTTGCCTTGTCCACAGCAGAAGCCGCATCCGGTGCGTACCCATCAGCCCCAACCTCATCGGCGAATTTCTGGGTCACCGGGGCACCGCCGACCATGATTTTCACCGCATCCCGAATACCAGCTTCCTTGAAAGCCTTGATGTTCTCCCGAATCTGAATCATGGTGGTGGTCAAAAGCGCAGACATACCGACAAGTTGCGGCTTGTGTTCCCTCACCGCCTGGATGAACTTCTCGGCGGGAACATCAATACCCAGGTCAATGACCTGGAATCCCGCCCCTTCCATCATCATAGCAACGAGATTCTTCCCAATGTCATGGAGGTCACCCTTGACCGTCCCGATAACCATCTTGGCCACCGGTTCAACCCCTGTCTCGACGAGTTTTGGCCGAAGGATTTCCATCCCCGCCTTCATCGCCCGCGCCGCGATGAGCACCTCTGGAACGTAAATCTCGTTCGCTTTGAACTTCACACCCACCTCGTTCATGCCCTTGATAAGGCCGTTGTTGAGAATCTCCTGCGGTGAAAACCCTTCGTGCAGAGCCTTTTCCACAAGCTCCGCCACTGCTTTCGCGTTCCCCGCAAAGAGTTCCCGGGAAATCTGTTCAAGAATTTCCGCCATTCTGAGCCCTCCCTCTCCGCCGGTTTCCTCTCCAATTGTACCAGAGGTGCTGGGGGAAATCCATAACTCTTTTTAGAAAATCCTGTGAAGGAAGGGTACCTCTCAATTACGTACTTCAGTTAAAAATGTCCAGGGCTCCGCTCTTCCAGGAGAAAACACCCTCAGGATTCCAAGGGAAAAGCACAACAGCTTCCAGAACTCCTGAGGGCACTCGGGGAGAGAAACTGCGCTGACCTCTCTCAGAAGACTTGCTCAACAGCCTTTACTTCCGGAACTTCCTCTTTGAGAATCCGCTCAATGCCGTCTTTTAGGGTAATCATGGACATAGGACAAGCGCTGCACATGCCTTTCAGGCGAACCTTCACCACCCCATCAACGATGTCCACAAGTTCCACGTCGCCACCCTCGTACTGGAGATACCCTCGAACTTTCTCCAAAGCCCGTTCAACTTTCTCGCGCATTTTCGTCCCTCCAAAGAAAGAGTTTTCCCATGATAACCCAAAAACCTCAAGCCTATTCCCCAACCTCCGGGTAAAGGGGGAAGGCAGCACAAAGATCTCGAACCGCCTTGCGGACCCTCTCAAGAACCGAGGGGTTTTCACGGTTCCGGAGAGCCATGTCGATGAGCTCAGCAATGCGACGCATTTCCTCTTCCTTCATACCCCGGGTGGTACAGGCTGGTGTCCCAAGACGAATACCGCTTGTGACCATAGGTTTTTGGGGATCGAAGGGGATGACGTTTTTGTTCACCGTTATCCCCACCTGGTCAAGGATGGTTTCAGCCTCCTTCCCAGTGAGGCCAAAATTCCTGAGGTCCACAAGGAGGAGGTGGGTATCCGTTCCCCCAGAGACGAGACGATACCCCCGCTCCTGCAGAGCTTCGGCAAGCGCTTGGGCATTGCGAACAACCTGTTTCTGGTAAGCGGAGAACGCAGGTGTCTGGGCTTCCCGCAGTGCCACCGCCTTAGCCGCAATGACGTGCATAAGCGGCCCACCCTGAATCCCTGGGAAGAGGGCTTTATCGATTGCCTGAGCGAATTCCTTTTTGCAGAGGACAATGCCTCCCCGCGGCCCCCGCAGGGTCTTGTGCGTTGTGGTGGTGACAAAGTGCGCATAGGGTACAGGATTCGGGTGAATCCCTGCCGCCACAAGGCCAGCAAAGTGAGCCATGTCCACCATGAGGTACGCTCCAACCTTGTCGCAAATGGCTCGCATTCTCACAAAGTCGATAATCCGGGGATAGGCACTCCCTCCCGCCACAATGAGCTTTGGACGGACTTCAAGAGCCTGTTTCTCCAAAGCGTCGTAGTCGATGGTCTCCGTCTCCCGGCTCACCCCGTACGGAACAAAGTTGTAAAGCATCCCCGAAAAGTTCACCCGGCTCCCGTGGGTGAGGTGTCCCCCATGGGCCAGGTCCATCCCCATCACCACGTCCCCAGGTCGGAGCACCGCAAAGTACACCGCCATATTCGCCTGAGACCCCGAGTGAGGCTGGACATTGGCGTGTTCTGCACCAAAAACCGCCTTTGCCCGTTCGATGGCCAACCGCTCCGCCTCGTCAACGTACTCGCACCCTCCGTAGTAGCGTCGTCCCGGATACCCTTCGGCGTACTTGTTCGTGAGGGGTGAACCTTGGGCCTCCATAACGGCAAGGCTTGTGAAGTTCTCCGAAGCGATGAGCTCTAAAGTATTCCGTTCCCGGGTGAGCTCACCGATGATGCAGCGGTACACCTCAGGATCCTGAGTTTTCAGGCGTTCCCACATGGCACCTCTCCTAAACTCGCTCGAATGACCCGTACTTTTTGAAGTAGTTCACAAGTCCCCCCTCCCTGAGAATCTCAATCATCACCTGTGGGAGGGGTGGAACAGCAAGCTCAATCCCCTTCGTGTGGTTGATGACCTTGCCCTCCCCAAGGTCAACGGTCACCTCATCCCCTGTGGCGAAGTGGTCAGTATCACACTCCACCACAAAAAGCCCACAGTTGATAGCATTCCGGAAGAAGATTCGGGCAAACGACTTGGCAAGAACCCCCCGAATACCGGCGGCAAGAAGCGCCCGTGGAGCCTGCTCCCTCGACGATCCGCAACCGAAGTTCTTCCCCGCAGCGATGAAATCCCCAGGCTGTACGCGACGGGCAAACTCTGGATCGATATCCTCCATGACGTGTTTGGCAAGCTCTTGCATGTCGAGGGTTTTGAACTTGTACTTTCCCGAGATAATGTAATCCGTGTTGATGTCATCGCCAAACTTGTGAATACGCCCGGTCAAACGCATCCCTCTCACCCCAGGTATTTCCTCGGATCGGTAATCTTCCCTTCGAGCGCTGAAGCAGCCACCGTTGCTGGAGAGGCAAGGTAAATGGAGGCCTCCCGATTCCCCATTCGCCCTCGGAAATTCCGGTTTGCCGTGGAGATGACATTCCATCCGTCTCCAGGAACACCCTGGTGCGTCCCCACACAAGGTCCACACCCAGGTGGTACGAAGACCCCTCCAGCTTTCACAATATCCTCCACCCATCCCTTCTCGAGAGCAAAAAGCAGAGTCTCCCGAGAAGCAGGAGCCACAATGAGCCGCACATCAGGATGGACCCTTCGGCCACGGAGAATCTGCGCCGCCACCTCTAAATCAGGGATACGCCCATTCGTACACGTCCCAATAAAGGCCTCCTGAATAGGGATGCCCTCCGCTTCCTTGACGCTCCGCGCCGTATCAACTCGGTGCGGGAAAGCAACCTGGGGTTCGAGGTGCGTGCAGTCAATCTCAAGAACCTTGGCGTACGTCGCATCAGGGTCAGGAAGCACCACCTCGAAAGGACGGTCAGTACGTGCTCGTACCCAGGCCACCGTTTTCTCGTCAGGAGGCACAAGACCGGCTTTGGCTCCAACCTCAACAGCCATGTTGGTGATGGTTGCCCGTTCCTCCACCGAAAGGCGTTCCACCACCGGCCCATGGAACTCAATGGATTGGTACGTCGCTCCATCAGCCCCCAGAAGGGCAGCCACATGGAGAATGACGTCTTTAGCGTACACCCCCCTTTGGAGCTCCCCAAGAAGACGTATGCAGATGGACTCGGGAACCTTGAACCAGAGCTTACCGGTCATCATGACCACGGCAAGTTCGGTGCTCCCAATGCCTGTTGCGAACGCCCCGATAGCTCCATACGTACAGGTGTGGGAATCGGCTCCCACCACCAGGTCCCCCGGAACCACAAGGCCACGGCTCATCATGAGCTCATGGCATACACCCTCTCCGACCTCGAAAACCCGAATGCCAAAGCGCCTCGCAAAAGAACGCATAAGGTCATGGAGGCGTGATACCGACTCAAGGGGGCTTGGGGCATTATGGTCGATGACGAAAACAATCCTCTCCGGACGGAATACCGATTTGCCGTTCATCTCTTCAAACGACTGGATGGCAAGGGGAGTAGTCCCATCCTGGCCCATCGCCCAGTCGACTGGAGCAACCACAATGTCTCCAGGACGGACAGGTCTTCCGACCTTGCGTTCGAAGATTTTCTCAGCCATTGTCTTTCCCATGCAACTTCCCCGCTTCCTTGACGTAGTGTTGGCAAAATAATACATTACCGAAAAAAGGAAAGTCAACGAGAGGAGGAGCACTCCATGAATCCCCAAAAAGAAGTCGAACGCATCGTCCTCTGGATACGGGAAAGGGTTCAGGAAGCGGGTGCTCAGGGGCTGGTTTTTGGCATGAGCGGAGGCATCGACTCCTCAGTCGTTGCCGTCTTAGCCCAGAAATCCTGTGGAGAGCACATCCTTGGAGTCATGATGCCGTGCTACAGCAATCCCGAAGACCTCGAAGACGCACGCCTTGTCGCCACAACCTTTGGCATTCCCTATCGGATAGTTCCTCTCGAAAAACCCTTCGACGCCCTCCTTGAGGTGCTTGGAGAGACGCCTCGTCCCCAAAGTCTCCCCCAAGCGAATCTCAAGCCTCGCCTCCGTATGAGTGTTCTGTACTTTTTTGCCAACACCCTGAACTACCTCGTCTGTGGGGCGGCGAACCGAAGCGAACTCACCGTTGGGTACTTCACAAAGTACGGAGATGGTGGCGTAGACATCGCCCCGCTTGCCCACCTCACCAAAAGAGAGGTTCGGGAAGTCGCCGCATTCTTGGGCATTCCCGAACGAATCATCACAAAGCCCCCTTCTGCCGGTCTCTGGCCCGGGCAGACCGACGAAGGTGAGATGGGCCTCACCTACGAGACGCTCGATGGCTTCCTCCTTGGGAATCCCGTGGGGGATGAGGACCGCCAGAAAATCCTCACCCTCTACAAGAAGAGCGCGCACAAAAGGAGACTCCCAGCCACCTTACTCCCCCAGGAAATGCTTCCGCTTCCGGGCAAGGAACTCTAAAAGCTCCTCCCGACTCAGGGTGTTCAACACATCCTCTTTTCGGAGCCAAGCCCGTCGAGCCTGCGCAACACCATACCGCATGAAATCCAAAGAGCCAGGATCGTGAGCGTCGGTGGAAATGACCACCTTCACCCCACCTTGGGATGCCCGCCGGGCGTCCACATCCCGAAGGTCCAGACGTTCCGGTTGGGCGTTCATCTCAAGGACAGTGGACGTTTCCCGGGCCAGAGCAATGAGCGCGTCGATATCCATCTCTGAAGCATCACGCCGGCCAATGATGCGACCCGTGGGATGGCTGATAATCTGCACGTAAGGGTTACGCATGGCCCGTTCAAGGCGCATGAGGATTTTCTCCTCTTTTTGGGTGAGCCCGGAGTGCAACCCTGCCACAACCACCTCAAGGAGGGCAAGTTCGGCATCGGGGAAGTCAATGGACCCATCGCTTAGAATATTCGCTTCAACACCGTTGAGGATGAGAAGCTCGGGGTGTTTTTCGTTCCAACGGCGGATTTCCCTCTCCCGCTCATGGATTTCTTCAGGAGTGAGCCCTGACGCCACAGCAAGAGACTGAGTATGGTCACAGACTGCTATGTACTCATATCCCCGCATCTTCGCCGCCCTGGCCATCTCCTCGATGGAGACCAGGCCATCACTCCAGTGGGAGTGGACATGGAGGTCCCCACGGATATCCTCCATGGTCACAAGGGTGGGGAGCTTCTTCTCCAGAGCGTACTCAATCTCACCCTGGTCTTCTCGGAGTTCTGGAGGAATCCACTCCATGCCGAGCATCTCGTAGATGTCCTCCTCGCGTTCTCCTCCCACCCGCTCGTTGGTGTCCAAGCGGAAAATGCCGTACTCGTTGACCTTGAAACCCTTCCGGAGGGCAATCTCCCGAAGTTTGATGTTGTGCGCCTTCGAGCCGGTGAAGTACTGCAGCGCTGCCCCAAAACACTCCTCCTCCACCACCCGAAGGTCCACCTGGATTCCCTCATGGGTCACAATGCTTGATTTTGTATCACCCCGAGCAAGGACCTCCCGAACCTGAGGAAGGGTGGTGAAAACGTCCATGACGGGTTTAGGGTCCTTTGCCGCCACAAGGATATCGATATCGCCGATGGTCTCCTTCATTCGCCGGACACTCCCAGCAGGACTCACCTTAGCAAGACCTGTTCTCTCCTGAAGGAGAGCCACGATGCTCTCCACAAGGGGGAGGGCTTGTCCAAGGAGCATGCGACCAGTCTTGCGGCGGAACATTTCAAGACCCTTAGCAATTTTCTCCTCGCTCTTTGGCCCAAGCCGAGGGAGATTGCGGAGCTTCTTCTCTTGTACCGCTCGCTCAAGGTCTTCAATGGTTCGCACCCCAAGCTGTTCGTAGAGGAGCTTGGCAATCTTTGGGCCAACCCCCGGAACCTCCGTGAGCTCGATGAGTTCGGGGGGAATCTCCCGGGTAAGCTCCTCGAAGTAGCTCATCTTCCCAGTGGCCAGGTACTCAGCGATTTTCCCAGCAATACTTGCGCCAATCCCTGGGATATCCTCAAGTCTCCCACTCCTCCAGACCTCTTCAATTGGCTCGGGCCAGGTCTCTATGCGCCGAGCAGCCTCTTCGTAGGCCACCACACGGAAACGGTTCTCCCCCTTAATATCCAGGAGCACCGCAATGTCATGGAGGATTTTGGCCACTTCCTGGTTCCGCATACCCTCTCCCCCTTTGCATATCCACGGCATTATGCTATCATGGACCCAAAATGAAAGCAAAGATTGCTACCGTCCTCCTCCTTGTGCTGTGGGGTTTCCTTTTCGCCTTTGGAGCATGGGGGAAAGATGACCCATGGCACTTCCTTTTGGCTACCACCCTCATCAAAAGCCCCATGACGCCTCTTGCCCAAAGGGTAGTCATGGCAAGCCTCAGAGAGCAGAAAACCTTAGGTGACCACCTTGCGCTCCTTTTCCTCGAACACCGCAACCCTCCCCAAGAGGTCAAAGAACGCCTCTTTGCCCTTCTTGAGCGCACCTTCCCCGAATCCCCGGTTCTCTTCCATGCTGCGATCTTCTGCGCCCAAAAGGAGCACTCCTTCTCTTGGGCAATCCGCGCGCTGCGCTTTGCCCGAAGCGAAGAAGAAAAGCTCACCGCCTTTGAAACGCTCATCACGCTCCTTGGAGAGAAGGGGTTTTCGAACGAGGCAGTTCTCCTCCTTGCCCGAACGTACCGGGAATTCCGCAACCAGACGACGACAAAGACTCGGCAAAAGCTCCTTCCCTTCCTCTCTTCCCTTACCCCTTCCCCTTTCTCCCCTACCTTACGCCTTTCCCTTGCGGAGTTCTTCCTCTCCCTGGGTTTCCTTGAGAAGGCCGAAGCATTTGCCGCAACCTTAGAAGACGCCTTCTCCTTGAAGGCACGGCTCTTCCTCCGCAAAGGTGACCTGACCGCCCTCCAAAAACTCCTTGAGGGACGAGAGGACACCGCAGAAGTCATCTTCTACCGAGCCGTCCTTGCCCAGCGAATGGCACGCTATGGCGAGGCCATCACCCAATACGAGCGACTCCTCTCCCGTTTCCCCCAAAGCCCATACGCTCTGAGCGCTCTGACGAACCTCGCCTCCCTGTACAAGACGCAGGAACGACAAGACGAGTACGTCGCAACCTTAGAGCGGGCGGCACGCCTTTTCCCAAACAACGGACCGCTCCTTTCGGAGCTCTTCTTTGCCCTCTACAGGGCAAAGGACTTCTCAAGGGCCCAAAACGTCCTCCACGCCCTTGCCCAGATTCCGGAATGGCGGAACCAGGCCCTTTTCTGGAATTTCAAAATCGCAAAGGACACATCCTACCTTGCCACCATCCTTGAGGAGTCTCGCCTTGACTACTACTACGTCAGAGCTTCCGAAATCCTCACGTCCTCGTCACCCTTTGTAGCGGCGCATCCTCCCACCCTTTCCCTCCCTGAACCTCTTGCCGCTTCTTGGAAGCGGTACCGTTTGCTCTCCTCCTTGGGTTTCCTCAAGAACGCAAGGATTGAGCTTTTCTCCCTCCTCTTGCAAGACCCACACAATGCCGCACTCCTTTGGGAAGCTTCCTCACTCCTTGCCCGAGAGGGAGCGTATCGGGAGAGCATTCGCCTTGCCTTTCGCCTTCTCCCCAAACAGGGCAAAATCCCAGAGTTTGCCGCAAAGGCCTATTATCCCCTTGCCTTCTTCAAGGAGATTCAAGAGTTCGCCACTCGGCAGAGCCCTCCCCTTGACCCTTACCTTGTCCTTGCCCTGGTTCATGCCGAGAGCGCCTTTGATCCGGAGGCTGTGTCTCCCGCCGGAGCCATAGGTCTTGCCCAGGTTATGCCCGCAACAGGCTCTTGGGTCATCGAAAAGGGATGGGTGAACCCAAAGGGGAACCCTCACGCCATCGAAAACCTCCTCAAGAATCCACGGGAAAACCTGGCTATTGGGATAGCGTACCTTGCCTATCTCCTCCGGAGGTTTGAGGGAGACATCATCCTTGCCCTCTGCGGGTACAACGCTGGTCCGGGGAGAGCAGAAGCGTGGCGGAAAAGCCTCCCCCCGGACCAAGACGCCTTCGTGGAATCCATTCCCTTCGCCGAGACGAAAACCTACGTCAAAAAAGTCCTCACCAACTACTTCGCCTACACGACCCTCTACCGGGGTACTGCTACTCCATCCCTAAATACTTTTTGAAGGCCTCGATTTCCTGAGGCCCCTCAAGAATCCCAATCTCCAAGGTAATCTTCCGGACCTCTCCGGGTTTCAGGAAGACGAGTCTCCCCTCCTCCCGCTCCTTCTTCCGTCCCAAGGGGAAACAGTTCCCCGGTTCCATCCCTACAACGTACTCGCCCTCCCCCATCATCTTCCACTCGGTGAAGTAAGGGAGTTCTTTGGTATCGAACTTCACATACACCCCAATCCCCAGCTGTTCGTTGAGGAGCAGAGAGGCCCCAAAGCCGTCTTCCATGGTCTTTGGGTAATGGAGGTAGACCTTTTCAAAGTACCCCTTCTGGGGAGCATGGAAGCGGTCCCATTCCTCTTTACCTTCCTCCGCCCAATGGTCACGGGGAACGGTTCGCACCACAGGCAGGAGAAGGCGACTCCCCTCATCAAGGATGGGGTAGCCGATGTTAATGTGGTAGAGGATCATGAAGGGGCTCTCGATGTGCCCTTCGTTGCTCACCTGGTCCTCAATGTGGATGACCTTTTCCCCGAGGCGACTCCATATCTTCCGGGTGAGGACGAGCTTCTCGCCGAAGACGATGGCCTCCCGGATTTTCCCCTGAACCCACATGAGGTACTCATCGCCCTGCCAAGCTCCATCGACGTACACGTTCCCCGCAGGCAGGTACGAAGCCCGCCCATGGAGCCCCAGGTCTTCTTCCTCAAGGCGGTGGACAAGGGTTGAGGTGTCTCGGCAAGGTGCCCCAGCATAGGAGAGGCCACAGGTGTTCATGAGCCCCCCATGGAATCCCCGAAGCCACCCAAAACCTTCCGGCTCAAAGAGGAAAGGAGAGAGGTTCTGCGTCCCCGACCTCCACCCAATGCTTATGCCCTTGTACATCGTCCAGGCGATGTCCATCCCCCGATCGAGGAGGACGGTGTACCAAAGCCCACTCCCTGTGTTCACCTCGGCAACCCGCACGCCCCGCTCAAGACCGTCCAAGAGCTCGGCGACACGAACCCCTCCAAGCTGAGAGATATCCCCAACACGCTTCAAGATCTCTTCACGGGTCATCTGCTTCCCAAAGAGCGTTGCCACGTCACTCCCCCCTCATCTTCCGAAAAAATGGGAAACCATCGCCTCCTCGACGTTCCTGAGAAGCGCCTCTTCGGGCCGTCTCCCGGAGGAAGGCAGGGATGTCGATGTCGTCTTCGATAATGATGCGGCTCTCAATACCTTCCTCCTTCTCCCCAAAAAGAGGTATAGCCTCCTCATCGTGCTTTTCCGCCTCAAAGCGGGTAGCAATGACCGTTACAGTGATTTCGTTCGAGAGGGCCTCGTCCACCTTGCACCCCCACAGGATATCCACCTCTGTCCCTGCCGCGTTCTTGACGAAATTCACAATCTCGGTGACCTCGTTGAGGGTCATATCAGGACCACCGGTGACGTTGAGGATGATGGATCGAGCTCCTTTCACGGAAATTTCAAGGAGGGGGCTGTTGATGGCCTCCTCTGCCGCTTGTCTTGCCTTCTCCCTTCCCCGGCCACTCCCAATCCCGATGAGCACCATACCCGCTCCACTGAGGACCGTACGCAAATCCGCAAGGTCGAGGTTGATGTCTTGAGGTGAGGTGATGAGGTCCGTGATGCCCCGTACCGCCTGGTACAGGACATGATCAGCAACCTTAAAAGCCTCCTGGAGCGAGGTATCCTTTTTTGCCACCTCAAGGAGACGTTCGTTGGGAATGACGATTAAGGCATCCACAACCTCTTGGAGTTTACGAATGCCCTCTTCAGCCTGATTCCGTCGCCTGACCCCCTCAAAGCCAAAGGGCTTTGTGACCACCCCAATGGTGAGAGCCCCCGCCTCTTTGGCCAACGAAGCGATAACCGGTGCGGCACCGGTACCTGTTCCTCCTCCCATGCACGCCGCAATGAAGACGAGATCAGCATCTTCCACCACCTGGAGGAGCTTGTCCCGGTCTTGCTTTGCGGCTTCCTCACCAATTCGAGGATCCCCTCCTGTGCCTAGACCACGGGTGAGGTTGAAACCGATCTGGATTTTCTCAGGGGCGAGAGACCGCTTCAGGGACTGCACATCGGTGTTCACCGCCACAAGGTCCACACCGTTGAGGCCCGCTTCAATCATATGGTTGATGGCGTTGTTCCCTCCGCCGCCAACACCGATAACTTTAATGGTAGCGATGCGCTCTTCAGCCTTCCGTTCTCTGGGTTTTTCAGAGGGTTTTTTGGGGGTTGACTTAGCGCTCTTTGCAGCCTTTGGGGGAGAGGCGCTCGTGTCGTCCTCATCCAAGCCCTTTGTGGTGTCTCGAATGAGTTCCCTTTTAAAATCAAGTCTTTCGGAAAAGCCTCTTTTTAGGCTTTTCTTTTTCAAGTCGAATCACCTCCTTGGCCAAGGCAAGGTAATTCTGAGCCCCCACGGACGTAGGTTCATACTCAATGACCGGCATACCGTGACTCGTCGCCTCGGCAAGGGCGATATTCCGATGGATGATTGTCTCAAACATCCGATCCCCAAAGTACTCCCGGACCTCCTCAATGACCTCCCGGTAGAGGTTGGTGCGGGTATCGGCAATGGTGATGAGGACGTACACCTCAGGGTCGTGTCTTAAGTTCTCCCGCATGAGCTCCAAGGTCTCCATGAACTCCTCAATCCCCCGGAGGGCAAAGTAGTGCGGCTGGATGGTAATGATGACCTCGCGACAGGCCTTTAGGGCGTTGATGGTGAGAATGCCCAAAGACGGTGGGCAGTCGATGAGGATGTAGTCGAAAGAGAGGTTCGCTCGCTGGATGCTGCTATTCAAGAAATCCTCCCGGCCGATTTTGTCAATGAGGCGATACTCCGCACCAGCAAGGTCGATGTTCGCCGGAGCAAGGTAGAGATTCGGGGTTCGGGTGGGGATGATGACATCTTTGAGCTCTAAACGGTACGGGCTTTTTGGGGGCTCAAGGACGTTCAAGATGGTCTTGTCGAATTCGTTGGGCTCAAACCCAAGGCCGAGAGTCGAGTGGGCCTGGGGGTCCATATCAATAATGAGCACCTGCCGGGCATGATACGCCAGTGACGCTCCCAAGTTAATACACGTTGTAGTCTTTGCCACCCCTCCTTTTTGATTCGCAATAGCAATGATTCTCATAAGTCCTCCCCGAACACCAAAAAAACACAACCCCTGTTGACTCCGCTTTCTTCTTTTAATGATAGCACATTTCGAGTACAATGAAAAAGGGGCGAGGAGTATGCCGGCGAATCTCCCACCACAGTACTTTGAGGTGGAGGCAAGGTATCGGGCGGCCAAAACACCTGAGGAGAAACTCGAGGCCTTGGAGGAAATGCTTGCCGTCATCCCCAAGCACAAGGGGACGGAAAAGCTCCAGGCTGAAATCAAGCAGAAAATCGCCAAACTCCGGAAAGCCCAAGCCCAGGAGAAGCGGAAAGGCGCAGCCCACGACCCCTTCCTCATCGAGAAAAGCGGTGCTGCGCAAATCATCATCTGCGGTCCTCCAAACACTGGGAAATCGACGCTCCTTTCGCTTCTCACGAATGCCCGCCCAGAAATCGCCGAGTACCCCTTCACAACCTTTTACCCCACCCCAGGGATGATGGACTACGAGGACATCCAGATTCAGCTTGTGGACTTCCCACCCTTAAGTGGCACAACCCTTGAAGGTCCCATGGCGAGTGCTTTCCGAAGGAGCAACGGGGCGGTCATCCTCTTCGACGCCCAAAGCAATACCCTCCTTGAGGACATCGAAAACACCTTGCACCTCTTCTCCCAGGGGAAAATCCTCCCCGGAACGCAACCCCTCCCCCTCCCTTCACCTTCCTGGCATTTTCTTCCTGCTTTCCTTATCCTCTCCAAGGTAGAGAACAAAGAGGCGGAGGAGCAGCTCTCCATAGTCGCCGAGCTCTACGGGGACCGTTTCGACGTTCTTGGGGTGTCCCTACGGGATTTTGCCCCACACCGGGACAAGGTGAAAGCAGCTCTATTCCGCATAAGTGGGGTCATCCGTATCTACAGTAAACCTCCTGGAAAGCCTCCAGATTTCTCGCGTCCGTTCGTCCTCAAGAAGGGGAGCACGGTTGCCGACCTTGCTGGGGCTATCCACAAAGATCTCCTCGCGCACCTTCGAGGGGCACGGGTTTGGGGGTCAACGAAGTTCCCAGGGCAACTCGTTCCACCTGACTACGTCCTTCAAGACAAGGACGTCGTTGAAATCCGCACCTCCTGAAGGAAGCACTGGGGATCCTCCTCAAAGGGATTCCCAAAGACCGCATAGGCCATCGCCCGACACCCCAGGCACCCTCCCACAGTGCAGACACCGCACTTCCCCTTGAGGCAGCGGCGGTCCTTGAGCTTCCCAAGGAGCGGATGAGAGAAAAGACCACGAAGGCCTTCGCTGAGGATATTCCCAAGGGGAATGGGTAAGCGCCGACAGGGAAAGAGCGTCCCATCGGGCATGAGACAGAAGGATTCGCCGAGGCTACAGGGTGCTCCAAGGAGGCTTACGCCATCTGTGAACTCAACCCAGAAAGCCTTGTAAGGGAGAAGCGCCTCAAGAGGGAGGTCCATGTCACAAAGACTACAGAGCATCTCCAAGAACTCCCGCCATTTGTCTTTGTCAAGAACCTCCTGCTCCATACCCTTGCCCACACCCTCAGGGACGAACCGCTCAAAAATGATGCCATCCACTCCAAACTCCCGAAAGAAGGTGAAAAAGGCTGGGATTTCCCCAAGGTTCCCCTTGTGGAGGGTGACCATGAGGACGACCCGGAGAGGGCTTGCGCAGAGGTTCTCGAGGACGCGCAGAACCTTCCGAAACACCCCCTTCCCCCGGATGGCGTCATTTGTCCCCTCCAGGCCCTCAAGGGAAACCTTTACGGTGGTGAGCTTTGGGAAGGAGGCAAGCTGGACCACCGTACTTTGGCGAATCTCCAAAGCGTTGGTGATGAGCATGACTTCAAGAACACTCGGGTGTGCGGTGAGCACCTCAAGAAGGCGAAAGAGGTCCTCCCCAAGAAGGAGCGGCTCACCACCGGTAACATTGAGGACACTCCAGTACCCAAGGTCCTTGAGGTCCTGAAGGAGCCGCTCAGCCACCAGAAAAAGCCTCTGAGGCTCCTCATCCCGGAAGGTCTCCTGGTAGCAGTGACGGCACCGGAGGTTACAGCGATTCGTGATGTGCCACTGGAAATCAAGGCTCACAGACAATCTGGACCTTCAGACGATCCTTCCCGGTAAGCACTTCCTCTAAGGCGTCCCCAAAGCGTTCCAGGGGATACTGGGACGAGACAAGGTCTCGAACCGCAACTGCCCCACTCCCCAAAAGGTTCAGGGCATACTGCATGGTCTTTTTCACCGCAAAAGACCCCACAATGCGGAGGTCCCTTCGGAAAACCTCATAGGGCTCAAGGCGCATGGAAGCCCCCCGAGGCGCCACGCCAAAAAGGAGGAAGGTGCCATCCGGCTCGACGTACCCAAGGGCTTTCTCCATGACCTCAGGAACACCTGTGGCATCGACGACAACCTCAAAACCAAACGGAGCGATTTCCTTGAGACGTTTCCCTTCCTTCCCATCGGCAAGGAGGGCGTCACTGGCACCACGCTTCATGGCCAGCTCAAGCTTTTTCTCGCTTATGTCCACCACCACAACCTGCGACGCCCCAGAAACCCGAAAGAGGGAAAGGAGCAAAAGCCCAATGGGCCCAGCGCCGAAGATGAGGACCTTTTCTCCCGGCCGTATGTGGCTCCGCTGCACCCCATAGACCGCACAGGCCAGAGGTTCCGCCAGGGCGCCTTCGGCAAAGCTCAACCCTTCGGGTAAGGGGAAAAGGCACTTCGCCGGAACGGTGACGTACTCGGCAAAGGCCCCATCTCGGGTCACCCCCAAAGCGGCGAAGTTCACGCAGTGGTTGTTCTTGTTGATTTTGCAGAAGTAGCATCGGTCACAGAAAATGTTCGGATCCGCCGTGACCCGTTCCCCGACCGAAAACCCTTCCACCCCTTCCCCCAGGGCAACCACTTCCCCTGCGAACTCGTGCCCAGCAACGATGGGAAAGTCCTGAAAGTACTCTCCACGAAGGATGTGGACATCGGTACCACAGATTCCCGCAACCTTTACCCGAACGAGCACTTCCCCAGGACCTGGGGAGGGTGTGGGAACTTCCCGAATGCTGAAGCGACCCTTTGCCTCAAAAACGCACGCTCGCATGTTCTTCGCCTCCTGTAAGTATCGACACGAGAGGATAAACCCCAAGGGGCACAATCATGGCCAAAGACCCCACAAGGGGAAGGGCAGCGGACCGAAACCCTAAAGCGAATGACCCAAAAAGGCTCACTCCAAGCCCCGTGAGGAGACTCACGAACGCTCCCCACCTATTTCCCCTCTTCCAGTACAATCCCCAGAGGTACGGGGCGATGAAACTCCCTGCCACCGTTCCCCAGGAAATGGACATGAGGTTCACGATGAAGGAGACCCGGTACAAGGCAAGAAGGAGGGATAAAGCCACAAAAAGCCCGCAGAGGACCCGCATGAAAAGGAGCGACCTCAAGCGGCTTGTGGGAGGCACAAGGTCAATAACGACCGCCGAAGAGGAGACAAGAACAAGGGAAGAGAGGGTGGACATTGAGGCGGAAAAGACAAGGAGGAGAAAGACAAGGGCAAAGGACGAGGGCATCACGGAAGCCACAAGGTGGGGCATAAGGAGGTCCAAATCGGGCTTCCCCTCGGGGGAAAGGGGTGGCGCCGTAAAGAAAAGGCGCGTCAGGCTTCCGGAAAAGTACGCCCCAAAAGTGCAGACGAAGGCAAAGATGGTGGCAACAACCGTTGCCGTCTTCACCACCTTCTCATTCCGAATGGCGTAGAACTTCTGGACCATCTGTGGTAGTCCCCAAGGACCAAGGCTTGTGAGGACCACAAGACCAAAAAGGGGCCAAAACCCTGGAGGACCTACAGCACTCACCAAGCGAGGGTCAAGATGTGCCAGCTTCGTGATGGCCCCACCTATCCCCCCAACCTCAGGACGGGCCAAGAGGTACCCCACAAGGAAAAAGGACCCAAAGAGCATAATCATCCCCTGAACCGCATCGGTAAAGTTCACCGCCAAGTACCCACCCATGAGGAGGTACACACCAGTGAGCAGGGCCATGAAGGCCAGGGCATACCGGTATGGGATACCAAGCACCGCGTCAAAGAGGTAACTCAAGCCCATGTACACCGAAGCAGAGTACGGGACGAGGAAAACGAAAATGATGAAAGCGGCAAGAACACGAAGCGCCGGGCTCCCGTAGCGAGCCTCCAAAAACTCTGGCATGGTCATAGCCCCCAGAGCTTCGGTGAGCTTCCTTGTCCTTCGGGCAAGGACAACCCAGGCAAGAAGCGACCCCACCAGGGTGTTGCCAAGGACAATGGAAAGACTAGAGAGGCCAAATCCCCAGCCGATACGCCCCGCATACCCGATGAAGAGGACGGCGCTGAAGTACGTCGTCCCATAGGCAAAGGCTGAAATCCAGGGGCCGAGGTTGCGACCGGCCAAAAAGAAATCCCCAAGGTTTTTCGTCCTCCGGGAGGCAAGGCACCCTAAAGCGAGCATTCCCACAACGTAGACCACCAAAACGAGCGCTTTCACTTGTCCTCTCCCCTTCCCTTGCGTATCATAAAGCCATGGAACGTCGTATCGACCACATCTTTCGTATTCTACAGGAAGAAGCGAAAAAGTGGCAAGATGAAACGGTGGGGAAAGTGAGCCGTGACCCTTTCTTCGTCCTCCTTGGGGGCGTCTTGAGCCACCGCACCAAGGACACCACTACCCACCGGGTTCTCTTGCGCCTTCGCCAAGTCATCCGCGGGCCAAAGGACCTTCTTGCCCTCTCAGAGGAAGACCTTGCACGCCTCATCTACCCCGTGGGGTTTTACCGGGAGAAGGCAAAAAGGCTTCGGGAAATCGCCCGTGTTCTCCTTGAACACCACGGGGGTCACGTTCCCGAAACCGAAGAAGCCCTCCTTGCCCTCCCTGGAGTAGGACGGAAAACAGCGAACCTTGTCCTGAGCCTTGCCTTTGGGAAACCGGCGATTTGTGTCGACACCCATGTGCATCGCATCACCAACCGCCTGGGTCTTGTGACCACGAAAACCCCTGAAGCAACTGAGCAAGCCCTCAAAGCCATTCTCCCCGAAGACCTCTGGGGGAAGGTCAACAAACTCCTCGTCCTCTTCGGACAGAACGTGTGCCTTCCTCGTCGCCCTCGCTGCGGAACATGCCCTATTGCGTCCTTCTGCGAGCGCCGGGGAGTGCCTCAGCAAGACGCAATTCGATAACCTCACCCGAACGGAGCGGTGGCTCGATACGGAAAACACAGACTCCCGAGGGACAAGCGGGAGCAAGGACCCGCACCTCGTGGGGGAAATCAAGGGTCACAAGGCAGCGTAACGCTCCAAGAGGGGGCAGGTACCCAACCCTTTTTCCATCAAGGAGAAAAGGTCCAGAAAGAGCCGCATCAAGAGAGCGGAAGGTCACATACCCAAGGCGAACCTCAAGGCCAACCTCTACGCCGATGCGACATCCCGCAAGGAGAAGACACGGGAAAAGCGCAAAAAGCAGCTGCAACCGTCCCATCGTCCGCTCAGTCAATCGTCACAATCTGTCCCGAAGCGCTCAGGTAGAATCGCTGAGAGTAGACACCACCCCAGGGGTGGTAAACCCGGGCGATGTGCTCTTCCCCAAGGAGAAGGTCGTCCACAAAAAGGCACTCGTTCGGCTCGAGGTACCCAACGTACCGCCCATCGACGTAGAGCTCACCGTACACACTCGGGCTCCCTGAACAAATCTGAGCTGTACCATAGGCGACGGGAATAATCGCGGTGAATGTGCAGCCCGAAAGGCAAAGGAGTGCACCCAAGAGCATCCCAGGAATGAGGAACCTTCTCATCCTCTCCCTCCTCACCACGTTCTACAGGGAGAGTACCAGAAGCCCCCTCCGGTGTCAACCGAGGAAGCTCAAAAGCGAAGGAAGGCCTGAGCGATACGGAAGTAGATGAGAACGCCGATGATATCCACAATGGTCGTGATGACCGGGGTGGCGGCAATGGCTGGGTCAAGGCGCATCTTCTTGAAGAGCACCGGAAGGAAAACCCCAATGAGGTTGGAGACAAAGACGATGACGAAAATGGAGCATCCCACCACAAGCCCGATGAGGGGGGATTCCCTCAAGAAGACAACCCGAATGACACCAATGACGCCAAGGAGAATCCCCAGAATCCCCCCAATGAGGGTTTCGGCGAGCACCACTTTCCACAGGGTCTTCCCCTCAAGCTCCCCAACCGCCAGACCTCGAACCACCACGGTTGTCGACTGGCTCCCCACATTCCCCCCCGTATCGATGAGCATGGGAACGAAGAAGGAGAGGGCTACAACCGCCTGAATGATGCTCGAAAACCCTTGCATGACGAAGCTTGTAAGCGTCCCCATAATGAGGAGCACCGCAAGCCAGATGAAGCGGTTTTTGATTTTCCTCCAAAGCGGGGCACGGAGGTACTCATCCTCGGTGGTGCGGATAGCCGCCAAGCGATGAATATCCTCGGTGGCCTCTGCCTCGATGATATCGATAGCATCGTCAACCGTTACCGCCCCAACAAGGCGTCCTTCCCGATCGACCACCGGAACAGCCACAAGGTCGTACTTTTGGATGATTTGGGCAACCTTCTCCTGGTCGTCATCGGTGGAAACGAATATCACCTCCCGGTTCATAATCTCCCCGATTTGGCTTTCCGGGTCGGCAAGGACGAGGTCCCGCAGGGATACCTGCCCAAGCAGGCGCCTTTGGGCATCGGTGACGTAGGCAGTGTACGAGAGTTCTTCAGGAGGGTTGAGCCGGCGGAAACGTTTCAGGGCCTGCTCCACCGTGTAGTACTCCTTAAGGTCCACCACCCGGGGGTTCATGATGCGTCCAGCGCTGTTCTCGGGGTATCCGAGCATGCTTGCGGCAATGTCGCGCTGTGCCGGCTCAAGGAGGTTGAGGAGCTTCTTCACCACCTTCGCCGGGAGTTCATCAAAAAGCTCCATGCGGTCATCCGGAGACATCTGGTTGAGGATTTCCGCGACTTTCTCATCGGTAAAGTGGCGGAGGAGGTTTTCCTGGTGCTCAAAGTCGAGCTGCTCGAAAACGGCAATGGCAAGGTCTTTCTTCAAAAGTCGGAAGAGCATGACCTGCTTCTGGGAATCCACAAGTCCCATGAGTTCGGCAATATCTGCCGGATGGAGGACGTTGACCTCCTGTTTCACCTCGTTGTAGCGACCTTCCTCAAGAAGGCCCACAATCCGCTCTGCAAAAGGGGCAATATCTTCCCGCACAACCTCAATATCCATGGGGCACCTCACTGCTTTCCTGGCAGGCTTCAAGGGTCGTGCTCGAGAGGATGACGCCCTTCCACTCCCACCCGTAGCGACCCTCTGCAAGCACAAGGTACAAGATATTGTACTCCGGATCGCTCCATCCTTCAACCCGTAGGACCCACGAATCGTCGTGTTCCTTAGGTTTTTCGGCAATCACAAGGTGGGAAGCTTGAGGCAAGTACCGGGCAAAGTACTCAAGGACTGCTGAGGCGTCATCCACATCGAATTCACTGAAGTTCACACCACTCCAAAAATCCCCCTTTTTGGCGAGACGTTTCAGACGATTCAAGTCCTTCGCCTGGAGAGCCTCTCGGAGTTCTCGGACAAGTTCTTCTTGGCTCGCAAAGCGCCTCTCCGGGGGATTGGTAAGGTACACAATCCGCAGACGGGCAAAGCGCTCAAAGAATGACCCTGGAGCCTCTTGCACCATCTCTCTGTAGAGCGCAAGCGCTTGCTCCACTTCCCCAAGGTCTTCGTAGCACAACCCAGAGGACATCTTGGCCTGGAGCTTCTCCTCAGGATTGTCCGAAAGCTCCATAACCTCCTTGTACATCGCAAGCGCCTTTTGAGGATCCTTCTTCTTGTACCGGAATAGGTAGGCAAGGTCTGCAGCCACCTGCACTCGAAGGGCAAAGGGGTCCTCTGGGGGGAGGAGGCGCATGAGCTCCTCAAGGAGCGCAAGAGCCCTGTCATCCCTCCCAAGCTCTTCTTCGTGTTTGGCCATCCAGTACCGGAAAAGGTACGACCGGGAAGCATGGGGGAAGCGAGCGACGTACTTCTGCAGTACGGCAAGGGCTTTTTCCACTTCCCCCTTTTCCATAAAAAGGGAATCCAAAAGCTCCACCACGTCACCAAGGTATTCTGGGTCGGCATCCTGTTCCACAAGAGGCTCAAGGAGCGCTATGGCCTGGTCGACATTCCCCGCTTCCAGGAAAAGCTGTGCCTGGTCAAGGGGGTCAAGGGGAAAGGCCCCACAAGTCCAGGAAAGAAGAAGCACCACACCGCAAAGGACGGAAACGAAAACCTTCATACGTTTTCCTCCTCCATGAAAAATGGCGCAAGGCAGCGAGACACCCGAAACGCAAACCCGAGGGGATCCCGAATGCTCTTGGGGTTGAGCTCCACAAGGTCCCCTCCAAGGAAACGGAACTTCCTCTCCCGACAGCATGCCGCAAAGTTGGCGAAGAGCTCCTCAAGGCAGGCACAGGGCACCTTCCCTGGAAAGTACGCCACCTCAGGGAACCCAAAGTCCACGTCCCAGGAGAGGTAGAACAATCCAGGGGGAAGGGTAGCAATCCGCTTCCCGAGCTCGCGGAAGGTGGCTCCATCCGAACACACGAAAAGGCGATCCTCTGGGAATCGTTCCCGTTCCAGGAGATACGCCAGGAAATTCCCCCGGTGGACTGGAAAAGAGGGAGTCGGTAAGGAGAAAAGGTCAAGATGGGCGTCAAGAACAAAAAGGTACGGGAAAAGGGAGAGGGACCGTACCAAACCTGCCACGAACCCTCCCGTGAATGCGTGGTCCTGCGCGATGCAAAAGAAAGGATACGCAAAGACCTTTGGCACAAGAGCTAAAGCAACCCTCTTCCCCACAAGAAAAGGTTCCCCGGAAGCAGCCTCACAGAACACACACCGAGCTTTCAGGAGCCGACTCAAGGCAAGGGCAAACTGCGCGACCCGTTTTTCCCCGCCAACCACCACGATGACGCCCCTTTTCCGCATCCCTTCTCCCCCCTTTCAGGTAGAATAGGGAGGACAACACGTTCTGCAAGGGAGGCAAACCATGGACCGAACATTGTTTGAGCTTCGGGAAGCGCTCAGTGAACCAGGATGTTTCCTCTGCCGGCTCGAGGAAGACCACACAAGGCGGTTCCTCGATACCCTCTTTTACGAGTTCGTCACCGACTGTGGCGTACGGGAGAAAATCCGTTCTGGGGGATTCTGCAAAACCCACACAGAGCGGCTTTTCCTCCTCCGTCCTTCGATTCTTGGGATCGCCATCGTGTACCAGGACCTCTTGGAACAGTACCTCGCTTCCCACGAGGTACCAAACCCACAACGTTGCCTGGTGTGTCAGGACTGGGAGGAGCATCTGGCTCACCTCATTCACCTTCTCACCACCCACTTTGAGGACCTTACCCCCGCATGGGGTGAGGAAACCTTCCTCTGCCTCCCGCATCTTGCCCGGCTTCCCGAGCCCCTGAAAGGGGCACTCGCCAACCAAACCCGAAAGACCCTCAGACGAATTGCCGACCACCTCTTGGCATTCATCACGAAGTTCGACTACCACAAAAGCGGGCTCCCCGTAGAACCCCAGGAAGCCCGTTCTTGGCAAGAAGCCATGGAGTTCTTTGCGGGAAACCTCATGGGAAAGAGGAGGCGCTAAAAGGGTTTCTCCGGCACCTTCTCCCAATCGGCGAGAAACCGCTGCAACCCCACATCGGTGAAGGGGTGTTTCACAAGCTGCTGGAGCACCGCAAAGGGCATGGTGACGATATGGGCACCAAGACGGGCAGCCTCAAGGACATGCCCTGGGTGCCGAACCGAAGCGACAATGACTTCCGTCTGGTAGTGGTAGTTGCGAAGGATTGTTAGGATATCGGCCACAAGGCGCAGGCCTTCGCTCGCCACATCGTCAAGCCGACCGACAAAGGGACTTACGTACGCTGCCCCTGCCTTTGCCGCAAGGAGCGCCTGAAGGGGCTGGAAGATGAGCGTCGTGTTCACCTTGATTCCCTCTCCCGCAAGGACCCGAATAGCCTTCAATCCCTCTTCCGTCAGGGGAATCTTCACCACAATATTCGACGCCCAGGAGGCGAGCTCCCTTCCTTCCCGAACCATTCCCTCGGCAGTGGTGCTCACCACCTCCGCCGAAACCGGACCAGGAACGAGGCGGCAGATGTCGAGGATGACCTCCCGAAACCCTCGACCGGTTTTCGCCACAAGGGTCGGGTTCGTCGTCACCCCATCGAGAATGCCCAAATCGAGCGCCTTTTTGATTTCATCAACCTGCGCCGTATCAAGGAAGATTTTCATGCTCCCACCCCTCAGAAAGCAAAAAGGCCCGGGGTACCCCGGGCCTTCCCTTAGGCTTTCCCAGCGCTCCCAAGGAGCTTGCACTTCTCAACGTACATCTTCTTGAGCTCTTCCCGGGCAGGTCCAAGGTACTTGCGTGGGTCAAACTCCTCAGGGTGCTCCGCAAGGTATTTGCGAACCATGGCGGTGAAAACAAGCCGACCATCGGAGTCGATGTTCACCTTCCGCACCCCAAGCTGAATCGCCTTGCGAATCTGGTCCTCCGGAACCCCTGCGGTGTTCTCGAGCTTCCCACCGTACCTGTTGATGATGTCCACGTACTCCTGGAGCACCGAAGAAGCCCCATGGAGCACGATGGGGAATCCGGGAAGGCGGCGCTGCACCTCTTCAAGGATATCGAAGCGAAGCTCCGGGAAAGGTTCCCCAGGCTTCAGCTTGAACTTGTACGCCCCATGGGACGTCCCAATGGAGATGGCAAGGCTATCAACGCCTGTTCGAGCAACGAAGTCCTCAACCTCCTCCGGGCGGGTGTAGTGGCTCTTCTCAGCCGACACGTGTTCCTCAATCCCAGCAAGAACGCCGAGCTCCCCCTCCACGGTGACCCCATGGGCATGGGCGTACTCCACAACTTTCCTTGTGAGCGCCACGTTCTCCTCATAGGGCAAGTGCGACCCGTCAATCATGACGTTGGAGAAACCGTTGTCGATGCACGCCTTGCAGAGCTCGAAAGAATCCCCGTGGTCGAGGTTGAGGACGATAGGGATATTGCTCCCCATCTCCCGGGCCATCTGCACCGCTCCTGGCACCATGTACCGGAGCAGCGTCTGGTTGGCGTACTGCCGAGCGCCCTTCGAGATTTGGAGAATCACCGGCGAATTACACTCTACACAGGCCATAATGATCGCCTGGAGCTGCTCCATGTTGTTGAAGTTAAACCCCGGAATGGCGTACTTCCCTTCGTTTGCCTTCTGGAACAGCTCCTTCGTATTCACAAGGCCCAGTTCCGTGTAGTGTACTGGCATAACACTTCCTCCCTCTATGTGATGGTGTTCGTCTTCACACCTTCCCCCATATTTTACCCCATTTTCCGGAGAACAATTCCCCGTCACGAACTTTTTTCCAGACGGAACCTCCGGATGAGCGCCTCAAGATTCCCGGCAAGACGCATGAGCTCTTCAACAGCTGAGCGGATTTCTTCTAACGAAGCACTCTGCTCCTCGGTGGAAGCCGACACCTCTTCACTTGAGGTGGCATTCTCTTCGGCCACCGCAGCGATGGAGGAGAGGCTGTCTGAGATGCTGCTGATGTCCTGGGCGATGTCTTCGATGAGCTTCGCGTTGTCAAGGGAGAGGGCAAGCACTTCCTCCTCGCTCTTTTTCGTCGCCTCTTGGGCTTTCTGTGCCACATCAAAGGAAGCGACTAAAGACTCTGTCTCGGTGAGCACACCCTGCATGGCGGAGAGAATGGTGGAGAAGCTCTTTACGGCCTCATCCGTCTGGGCAACACCAGCCGCCACCTGCGACTCAGCTTTCTCCATTCGCTCCACGGCTTTCCGGGTGTCGCCTTGGATTTCACGGACGAGGTTGGCAATCTGCTGAGCCGCTTGGGCAGAGCTCTCGGCAAGTTTGCGAACCTCCTCTGCCACCACGGCAAAGCCCCGTCCTGCTTCTCCTGCTCGAGCAGCCTCAATCGCCGCGTTCAGGGCAAGGAGGTTCGTCTGCTCAGCAATCCCGGTGATGAGGTCAACGATTTTCCCAATCTCCTGGGAACGGTTCTCTAGAGTTTCAATGCTTTCGGCCACCTCCCGGGAGACCTGGGAAAGGGAGAGGACGCTTTCCCGAAGGAGGGCAAGCACTTGCTGCCCCTGTCGAGCCTCCCTTTCGGTTTTTCTCCCTTCCTCCGATACCGCCTGGATCCCCGAGGCAATACGCTTCAGCGCCTCAAGGCTCTCCCGGAAGCGCTCTTCCATCTCCTGCAACAGCTTCACGTTGCGCTCCGTCGCCCTGCGGAGGTTCTCCGCCCGTTCCCGGACCCGATTCGCCCGATCCGCGATCCCCTGCAAGTCCTCACTCTGGCGAGTGGACCCCTGGGCCACTTGAGCAACGGTGTGGGCAATCTCCTGAGTCGCCTTGGCCACCTCTTCAATGGAGGTGAAAAGCTCTGTGCTCGAAGAGGACAAAAAGGAAGCTCCCTGGAAAATCTCCTGCACAAGGGTTCGGAGGTTAGCCACCATTTCCGTAAACGCCCGAGCAAGGGTCCCAACCTCATCCTTGCTACGCTCACCGATTTGCGCCACTGCGGTGGTGTCCACACCCAGGTTCCCCCGGGCCACCTCCTCCACAATCCCGGTAACCTTTCTCACCCCAGAAGCAATGCGCCGGGCAATGTACCTTGAGAGGTACCCCACGGTTGCCCCGACTACGGCAATGACGAGGATGATGAGGTTCCGCATGGCCAAAATGGGGGCGTAGATTTCAGCATCTGGCGCAGTGGCGACAACATACCACCCAGCTACCGGAACAGGAGCAAAAGCCGCTACCTTTGGTACCCCTTCGTAGGTGTAGTGGGCTACACCCCGGCTTTTGGCAAACATCTCCTTCCCAAAGGCGTTGAGCGCCTCAGAAGAGCCAGAGAGCACGTTCTCTTTGAGGACTTTTTCTGGATTGGGATGGGAAACGATGGCTCCAGACTGGTCGACAAGGTACCCATAACCGGTTTCCCCTATTTTAATGGTCGCGATGAGCTTGTCGAGATCCTCGACAGGAATTTGGTTCCCCGTTGCCCCGATGAGTTTTTCTCCGACAAATTTCGGGAGGAGCAAATGCACAACCCGCTTCCCCGTATCGGGGGAGATGAAGACCTGAGAAACCGCCTCCTTCTGAGTTTCAAGGAGCTGCCGAAAGGCTGGCTCGTTGCTTAAGTCCGCCTCCTTCCCTAGGGCACTTGTCGCAACACCACTCAAATCCACCCAATACCCCCACTCGGCCTGCGGGTCCTTTCCCGTTTCCCGGATGCCTGCTAACTTCGTCTCAATCCAGAGGTTAATGCCAAAGGCTGCTGCATCGGCAATGGCCAGAAGCTGTCCCTCGTACGCTTGGGAGAGCGATCGCTGGAACGCCGCAAGACCATACAGGGCAAGAAAGGCAAGAGGAATAAGGGAGAAAACGAGAAACCACGCCATGAGCTTCCCTTGAAGACTCCTGCGCATACACCTCTCTCCCCTCTTTTTCTTGACCTCCTTAACCTCTTAATCGGCGTTTTTCCGCAGAACTTTAGCAACCAGCGCACACACTTCCTGCACCGAGAGCGCCCTCTCCTCCCGCACCTTGGGGAGGAGAAGGAAAACCGCAACCGCCCGAAGGAGAGCAGAGAGGAGGAAGACGACAAAGTATGGGGAAAACCGGAGACCCAACCCCGTCACCACACGGGCAAGGTACGGTGCCACCGACTCAAGAATCGCTCCCCCCACAAGGTACCCCAGGGCATTCCCAAAAACCCCAAGGAAGAGGTTGAAAACCGCAATGTAGAAAGAGCGGTGGAGATCCGGCGAAAGCTTCAAAGCGAGGTTGTTCACCGCAAGGTCAATAGCCGGCCAGAAAATCCCCGCAAGAATCTGAATGACTAGGACAACACCCCGCCAGTTCACCTCGTTAGTGAAGCACCAAAGCACCGGAAGGAACGAAGCCACAGACGTCGCCACAAAGGTTATGGGGAGGTTCCCAAAGCGGTCGGTGAGACGGCCAAAGAGGCGAATGGAGAAAAGGGTCGTACAGTTCGCCACCGCCTGAACGTAGAGGGCAATTTGGAAAAAGCTCATTCCAAGGTCTCGAATCATGTAGAGGTTGAAGAAGGGCGAGGCAACGTTAAAGGCGAAGTACCAGAAAACGGCAAAGACAAGGAATCGGGAAAAGGTTGGATGCCCGAGAACCTCCCGGAAGAAACGAACGATGTCCCCTCGAAATCCCGTATCCCGCTCCATAGGGGGGTCCTGCACCCGGAGAAAACAGAGGATGTCACCGACCCCAAGGAGGGCCGCTACAGCAAGAATCACAGAAAAACCGGTGATACTCCTGAAAACGTCCAAAAACCACCCGATGCAGAGGCCACTCCCCAGAGAAGCCACCGTTCCAAGGAGGCTTCGGTGCCCAAAGAACCGTCCCCGGAGCTCCAAGGGCACAAGGTCCGCCATCCAGGACATGAAACTCACCGCAAGGAAAGCCCCACCGATGGCAGTGGTGAGAAGAAGCCCTGTAAAAGGCCCAAGGAGCACTCTTGTGTGCTGCACCCACAAGGGCAAAAGGGCCACGAAAAGCCAGGGAACGCGATTGGCCAAACCCCCAAGGAGGAAGGCAAGCTTCCGTTTCCCCGTCCGCTCAAGGACAAAGGAGGCAAAAATCTGGAACGCTCCGCCCAAAACTGGCAGGGCAAGGAGAACCGCATAGAGGAAATCCCCAAATCCGAGCACCCGGGCAAAGCCAGCCACCGGAGCACCTGTGGTAACGTTGACAAAAACGATGCCAAAACAAATACCAAGGGTAACGAATTTGAGGTCCTCGCGTAGCTTCGAATCCTCTATGCGTGAAGCAACATCCTCGCTCAGAAGGAGAGACATGAATTATTGAGCGTTCTCGTTCTCCCTTTCCCCTTTAGGCTTTTCTTCCCTCTTCTCCTCAAAGTGTTGCAAGAGCTCTAACGCCTTGCGGAGCTTCCGGTCGACGAGGTCGTTGACCGTCCCCTCCTCAAACTTCCCATCCTCCTTCCGTTTCCCTGCTGGGAGACCGGTGAGAATCTCCATGGCCTCATCGACCGAAGAGACCGCGTAGATGTGGAACTTCCCCTCCCGGACCGCCTGAACGACCTCTTCATCGAGCATGAGGTTTTGGACGTTGCTCCTTGGGATGATCACCCCCTGCGTCCCGGTGAACCCCTTCATCTTACAAGCCCGGAAAAACCCCTCAATCTTCTGGTTCACACCCCCGACTGCCTGGACCTCCCCCTTTTGGTTGATGGACCCGGTGACGGCAATGTCCTGACGAATGGGGACTCCCGCAAGGTCAGAGAGAATCGCACAAGTCTCCGCAAGGGAGGCGCTATCCCCCTCAACCCCCTCGTAGGACTGCTCAAAGCAGATGCTTGCCGAAATCGACAGGGGTTTGTCCTGAGCGTAGCGGTACCCCAGGTACCCACTCATGATGAGGACACCTTTGTCGTGGATGCGGCCACTCAGGCGCGACTCCCGCTCGATGTTCACAACACCTTGCCGGCCAAGGTAAGTTCGGGCAGTGATGCGGGAAGGCCGACCGAAGCTGAAGTCGCCAAGGTCGTACACCGCAAGGCCGTTGACCTGACCCACCACCGCCCCTTCAGTGTCGATGAGAAGAACATCTTCCTTGATGAACTCGTCGATTTTCTCGGCAAGGAGGCTCAAGCGCTTCCTTCGGGACTCTACCGCCTTCACCACATGGCGGTCGTACACCCTCGTTGCTCCATCCTGCCTTGCCCAAAAATCAGCCTCGCACAGGATATCTCGCAAAAACCCAAAGCGGGTGCTCAGCTTTTCCTTGTGGGAAACAAGGCGAGAGGCGTACTCTAAAAGCTTTGCCACCCCAGTACGGTCAAAGGGCAAGAGTTTCTCCTCAAGGCAGATCCGTCGCACAAAACAGGCAAAGGAAGTCACGATGCTTTCGTCCTTGCGGACTTCGTAGTCGAACTCCACCTTGACCTTAAAGAGGTCCCGGAAATCCTCGTCAAAGAGCGTGAGAATCCGATAGACGTACTCATCACCAATGAGGATGACCTTGGCATCGAAAGGCAGAGGGTCTGGCCGCAACCCCTGGGGAGCGATGAGGCCGAAGTGCTCAAAGGGGTCCTCCATACGAATCTCCCGGTTCTTCAGGACGCGTTTCAGTCCTTCCCAAACCCCCGGGTTCACGATGAGGTCCCGGAAGTACATGATGACGTAGCCCCCGTTGGCTTGGTGGAGCGACCCTGCCTTGAGCATGGTGTGGTCGCTGAAGTACGTCCCCATGAGGGCTCGCCGCTCGATGCGTCCAAAGAGGTTCGTCCAGGTGGGATGGGTCTCAAGAATCACCGGAGGGGTATCGGTCGCCGAATTGTCCACAAAAACATTCACCTTAAACGGCAAAAAGGGGTCTTGGAAGCGCTGGTAAGGGAGAAGGTGCTGGGGTTGCGCTGGAGCTTCCTGGGAATCCCGGAAGATGTGAAGGTACGAGAGGGTGAACTGCTTGAGAGCCGAGAGGAATTCGGTCACCTCTGGAGAGTCGGCATACCGGTCAAAGAGCTCCTTGAAAAGGGGAGTAATGGTAAAATCGGCGATTCGTGTGTCGAGTTCAGCGATACGGTTTTTGAGCTCCATCTCAAGCTGGTGGATTCGCTCAAAAACCTCGTTGATACGGTTCAAGAGCTTCTGACGGCGACTCTCAATGAGCTCCTTCTCCAAATCCGTAAGGGTAAGATACTGCTCCTGGGTCATGGGTTTCCCCTCATAGAGGGGCACAAGGATAGGACCCATGGAGGTCATTCGGAAGGCGAACCCTTCGGCAAGCGCTTCCCGCTCAAGCTCCTGGAGCACCTGACGGTGCCTTTTCTGGTGCTCATCCATGAGAATCTGTCGCTGGTTTTTGTACTCATCACTTGCGAAAGCCTTGGGGATAATCTCCCGCAGGTTCTTCAAAAGACCCTCAAGGAGCCGGGCAAAGGTCCTTCCCTCACCCCGCGGGAAACGCAACACTTTCGGACGGTCGGGATTATCGAAGTTGAAGACGTAGCACCAGTCGAGCACCGGAGGCAGAAGCCCGAGCTTCTTCCGCTCCTCAAGAATGCGCTCGATGCAGGCTCGGACTGCTGCAGCCCTCCCCGTACCACTTGGACCCACCACGAAGAGGTTGTACCCTGGGCGGTCCATCCGAAGCCCAAACTCAATAGCCGCAAAGGCCCGATCCTGTCCCACAAAGCCCCGGAGCTCCTCCACCTCATCGGTGCACGAAAAGGGGAAAATCTCCGGGTCACAAGTCCACTTGAGGTCTTCCGGCCGAAGACGGTACCTTGAAAGGTCAACTTTACCTTCCATATCCACCTCTAAAGCTCCACAGAAACAACCTTCACGCTCTCTATGGTTTCAAGCGCCCCTCTGAGCTTCTCGATTTCCTCAGCACTCCCCACCACCTCAAGGATGATGAGACCTTCATCCCGGTCTTCACACTCTGAGGGAAACTCGTGAAGCCCAAGACGCGTCCTGATATTGCACCCGTACTGGGTCAACACCTCCTGAACCCGTACCGCCACCTTCGGCCTATCCCCCACCTTCACGAAGAGCACCCGAGCCACGAAAATCACCTCCCCACGACTCTCCCGATATTATAGCACTCCCACGTCCTCTACCACTGCGTATGCCCAACGAAAGAGCCCCTCCCACACCCCTTTTCCTCTTCCACTAGCGCCCCAAACCCGTCTCAGGCAACACGACACCCATAGACTTTCCGGGGTCCACAAAACCCCAAGGTCTTTTTGGCGCCACCCCTGTGGTACAATAGAGAAAACTCGCAAAGGGAGGTACCTGTGTATGCGTCGTATGCTTCCTCTCATTGTCCTGGCCTCCATGGTCGCAGTGGTCTTCACCCTGTCTGGATGCTCGTGGTTTGAAGGTTTT
>JANXBI010000016.1 GCA_025060675.1 Candidatus Caldatribacterium sp. | reverse complement strand
AAGTGGTATACCAAACTCTGCAAAAATGCCCAAAAAGGGGGGAGGTTTGCCGCAAGGTTAGATGTCTAAGGATACGCATCATTGAGCCATTATGACAGAAATGGTATACCACGCGTCACACAAGGAAGAGAGGGCATTTTTAACCCTGCTGCGAGGCTCGGTCAAAGCAGCTGTGGGCTAAATTAAACCAACGCCGTGAGGGGTGAATTCTTTCCCTTATAGCCTTCCGTAACTAAGGACTGGCTTTTGTTGTCTGCGGCTTGCGTCAAGAGGATTTTTCTCGAGAGAAATGACCGAGGGTTTCTCGCAGGAAAGCAAAATGGTAGGCCGTGCAGGACTTGAACCTGCAACCCACTGATTAAGAGTCAGTTGCTCTGCCAAATTGAGCTAACGGCCCACCAGACACGGTAAAATATACTATGGAGGAGGGAAAGTGTCAAGAGGAATGAGCAGTCTTGCGGAGCTCAAGCAGTCTGGCGCTGGTGGGCTTTCCTTGCGATACAGTCATTTCTTTATCCACACGAAGACAAATGACATTTTGGAAAAACTCTCGATTCTTGCCTCCTCGGCTCGGTATGATAATTCTTGCAGTAGCTCTGGAGGGAAGCGAGAGACGCATCCATACGGGTTGGGTAACTCTTACCGAAGTGGCATTTGTCACACTTGGTCATCTGATGGCAGATGTGTTTCTCTCCTGAAAATCCTGCTCACAAATTTCTGCGAGAATCATTGCAAGTACTGTGTGAACCGTGTCCAGAACGATGTCCCGAGGGTCATGCTCGCACCCCGAGAAATTGCAGCCCTTACGGTTGAGATGTACCGCCGTAACTACATTGAAGGGCTCTTTCTGAGCTCTGGTGTGTACCGCAGTCCTGATGAAACTATGGAGCTTATGTTACAAGCAGTTCGAATACTCCGCTTCAAGTACTATTTCAATGGATATATTCATCTTAAGCTCATTCCGGGTGCCTCGAGGGAGCTTGTGGAAGAAGCCTTCCGTTTAGCTGATCGTGTGAGTTCAAACCTCGAATTTCCTACGGAAGAATCGCTCAAGAGATTGGCACCAGAGAAAACTCTCGAAAAACTGTATAGTCCCTTGAGGATTGTGCGAGAAGTTTTTACTGAAGGACGACGCAAGGCTCCTGCTTCGACACAGATTATCGTTGGGGTAACGCCTGACACAGATAAGACCATTCTGCAGCTCGCTGATAGATTGTATCGTGAGAAGCTCGTGCGGCGGGTATACTACTCTGCTTACATTCCCGTGAATGAAGACCGCGATTTACCTCCTGTGCAAGGTCCGCCCCTTCTTCGGGAACACAGACTCTATCAGGCGGATTGGCTTTTGAGATTTTACGGTTTTACCCTCGATGAGTGCTTTGGAGAAGGAGAGTTTCTTCCACTTCATATAGATCCAAAGCTTGCTTGGGCCCTAAGACACCCAGAGTTTTTCCCACTTGATCTTGCAAAGGCTGAGTATTACGAGCTCATTAGGGTTCCAGGGATTGGTCCTGTTTCGGCCCGGAGGATTATCGAAGCGAGGAAATATGGCTGGCTTTCGGAGGACGTCCTCAGAAAAATTGGTGTGTCCTTGAAACGGGCCAGGTTCTTTGTAACTCTTCGAGGAAAAGCCTTGGAGCAACCCCTTGGAAGATTTGCATTGCGATGGGAAACATTGAATCTTTTTGGTTCTGTGCAAGGAGAGGAGAATGCAAATCCTCAGATATGATGGTACTTTTGATGGCTTTCTTGGGGTTCTTGAGCGCTTGTACGCTCTTAATGACGACGTTCTCAAAAAGGGTGTAGACGTCGTCAACGAACGAGTATTTCCCGAGAAGAAAAACCTCCTCTTCGGGGAGAAGATTGCTGCAGACCCCAAGACAGCTTGGCAATTTTATAAGTATCTCAGGAGTATTGCTCCTCGTGTCATTTTCGAGAAACTCTACCTGTACTATCTTTGCGATACCGCTTGTCTTGAGATTCCCTTAGCTTTAGTTCTTAAGCGAAGTAGAACGTATCCAGAGCTTTGGAAGAACATTACTGATTGCGATGTGCTACGGCTTCACAAAGCGGAAAGAGGGCTCCACAGGGAAAAGCACCGATGGTTGGGGCTTTTACGGTTTGTGGACCTTGGACAAGGTGTTCTTCTGGCACGCTTTGAACCCACATACAACGTGCTCCCTCTGATAAGGACTCACTTTGTCAAGCGTTTTCCAAACGAGACCTTCTTTATTGTCGACACGCTTCGAAACCTTCTTTTTGCACACCAAAGGGGTAGGGAAGAACTCTTGTGGGTAAATAACCTAAGGATTACAACGCCCGTAGGTTCAGATCCTCTAGTTTCCCTTTGGAAAACATATTTTGCAGAAGTTGCCATTCCTGAACGTTGTAACGTTGTTCGGCAACGAAGGAAGCTTCCCCTAAGGTTTCGACAGTTCCTCCCAGAGTTTTGGAGATAGGGATTGAACCGGTTCTTGGCTTGGATGACCGAAGTAATATCCTTGCACCATATCTACCAAATTCCTGACGTAAGCGAGTTCTTCTTGGGTTTCAACACCCTCGGCAAGGGTTATGATGTGCGACTCCCGAGCAAAACTGGTAAGGGAGTGCAGTACTCTCTGGTTTAGGGGGTTTTTGGCAACACCTCTAGTGAGCGTTTGGTCGATTTTGATAATGTCGGGAGCGAGATGGACAAGGGTTTCGAGGTTGGCATACCCTGTTCCGAAGTCGTCGAGGGCAACGCGAAAACCCATCTCTCGGTACGATTCGAGAATTCTCTTCAGGTGCGTAAGGTCCTCTATTCGGTAGGTTTCCACAACTTCAAAAACGATTCGACTAGGCGCAAGAGAAAGTTGCTGTATCCATTCTACCGTTGTGCGCAAGCACACTCTTGGGTCGTAAATAGCCCCTGGCACAAAGTTGATGAAAATTGCTTTACTTTCAGGAATTTTAGATGCCGCTGCTTTGATGGCCATTTCCCTGCAAACTCGGTCGAAGAAGAAGAGGGTATCAGTCCGCTCAGCAAAACGGAAGAGCTCTCTTGGGGGGATGAGAGTTCCATCCTCTCGTAATCCTCGGGCAAGACACTCGTATCCTACGATGTCAAACGTTCTTACGTCAAATATAGGATGGAAGTAAATAGTGAGGCGTCCGTTTTGGAAAATTTCGAGGTACGCTTCCCCTTGTACAAGGTCAAGGTAAAGACCAAGCGGTTGCAGGTTTTGCAAATGGAACAGGCGCAAGCGCTCACCCTGGGGTACAAAGAGTATTTGGATATCTTCTCGCTCCGGTCCTGCGAACTGATTGCTTGCAATCAGTCTTCGTAAAAAGCCTTTGAAGTTGTCGACTTGGCAAAAGAGCACGCCACCTCTGTGCCGTGGAAAGTAGCCAGCGCGACGCATTGCTTCTTCAAAGCGGGCAATAAGTACATCGAGGGGGGCAAAGACGTACACTTTGCCAGCGACTTCGTGAACTGTAGGGATGACCTCACACCGCTTGCATCCTTTCCGCACCATACACTCATATTATACTTTACCTTTTCTTCTTGGGGGGGTATAATACCCAAAGGGTTTCTTCTCCAGGTGTCGGGAAACCGGTGGAAATCCGGTGCGGACCCGCCGCTGTGAGAGGGGACGAAAGGTGCAAGAAAGCCACTGGGGAAACCTGGGAAGGCGCACCGAGTAGGCTTGAACCCTCAAGCCAGAAGACCGGCCTGGGAAGGTGAGGTTTCGGCTCCTGCGAGGTTCAGGAGTCGAGTTTTGTTTTCCTGCCTTTGGGTTTCGGAGCTTAGACATGCTTGGGGAGAAAAGGGCAATTCTCCTTGTGGCCTTTGGAACTTCAGACAAAAGGGCCTCAAGGGCGATAGCGAATATCTTCTCGCTTTGCAGGCATGCGTTTCCCGGCTGGGAAATTCGTCTGTCGTATGCCTCCCAGAAGGTTAGGGAGACATTGAAGGGTGAGGGAGAATCGATTGACGGTCCGATTCTGGCGATAGCACGGCTTGCCGAAGAGGGTTTCCGGAGGGTGGTAGTTCAGCCTCTGTGTGTTCTCCCTGGAAGTACCTTTCGTTTCGTAGCCTGTGTATGCGAGGAGTTCGCGAGATTACTTGATATCTCTGGAAAACCGCTCTTCAGCAAACTCTCTCTGGGAAAGCCCCTTATAGCCTCTTTAGCTGATTGTGGGAAAATGCTTGGTCTTATCGCAGCTGCGTATGGAGAGCATGTTCCTGACCAAACGACTGCTCTTGTGCTTGTTGCTCATGGGAGTGCGCATGTGACTGGTTCGCTTTATGCAACGCTCCACCTGCTCATGCAAGAACACCTTGGAAGGAACTTCTTCCTTGGGGCGCTCGAGGGCTTGCCCTCTCTTGAGTCCATCCTGCAGGGTCTTGAAGCATTGCGGATACGAAAGGTTGTTCTTGCCCCATTCATGCTCGTTGCTGGAAGCCATCTTCGACGGGACGTTGCTGGTGGAGGAATGGATTCATGGGAAGCAAGACTCCGCGAAAGAGGGTTCGAAGTGTCAGTGATTTGCAAAGGTCTTGGTGAGTATGAGCCTTTTGCACGGTTCTTTTTGTGGCGAGTTCAGGAAGCAATGGAGGTCTCCTCGTGAAGGGAGACGACATCGAGAAAAGGAGTCTCACGCTTATCAGGCAAGTGCTTGACGCCTTTGCTCTCCCGGAATACGGGCGTTTCATTGTTGAGCGGGTTGTCCACGCGACTGCTGACTTTTCCCTCGCCCCTCTTGTGGTGATACGTCCGGGTTTTGTTGAACGTTTCCTTGAGACCCTTCGAATTCAGGGATACGTGGTGTTCTGTGATACGGCTACGGTGTGTGCTGGTATTTCCCCGGGTCTTCTTTCCCGAAGTGCTCTTGTCCTTCGAGAATTTGTCCATACTCCTCGTTGCCTTGGGCGGGTAACTTCCTCCAAGACCCGGGCAGAAGTGGCTGTAGAACTTGCTCTTGAGGAGGGTATCAGGGGCTTTGTCTTTGGGAACTCTCCAACAGGTCTTTCGCGTCTTGTGGAGGCAATACGGGGAGGGTACGTGGTGGATTGGGTGATTGGTTGTCCAGTGGGCTTTATTGGTGCTGCAGAGGCGAAAGAGGCGCTTCTTACCCTTTCAGTTCCTGTAGTGGTGGTGCGAGGGCCTCGGGGTGGAAGTACCGTTGCAGCAAGTATTGTCAACGCCCTTCTTGCTTATGCCTTCAAGTGAGAAATTGCTTCGTTCTGGATTGAGTACGGGGAGTTGTGCGGCTGCTTCAGCGAAGGCGGCGGCTCTCTTCCTCCTTGGAGAAAGGCAAGAGCGGGTACGTCTTCGACTCCCTTGTGGGGAGGAGCGCGAGGTACAGGTTACAGCGTCACGGAAAGGTATTGGGGCAGAAGGCATGACGGTGAAAGACGCAGGTGATGACCCCGATGTGACGCATGGTCTTGAGATTGGAGCTTACGTCTTCCTGCAGGAGGGTATGGATGCTGTTCTCATTCGGGGTGGGGAGGGTGTGGGAAAGGTGACTCGGCCTGGTCTTGTGGTTCCCGTGGGTGACTGGGCTATCAATCCGATTCCTCGAGAGCAAATCGTCGTCAACCTTCGAGATGTTCTTCCTCCGGGGTTTGGTGCACTGGTGGAAATTTTTGTGCCCCGAGGGAGAGAGGTGGCAAAACGTACCTGTAACCCCCTCCTTGGTATCGAGGGCGGGATATCCATTCTTGGTACCACAGGTCTTGTGTTGCCAAGGTCGTGCGAGGCCTTTCGAGAGACAGTACGACTCCGAATTGTACAGAGCGTACTCCTTGGGAGGACGACGCTTTGCCTTGTCCCTGGGAATTACGGACACGAGCAAGCTCGTGAACTTGGCTTTTCAGAGGATGCCATCGTTCCAGTGGGAGGGTTCATAGGGTTTGCTCTTGATGTGTGTAAGGCGGCAAAGGTCGCAAAGGTCGTTCTCGTTGGTCAGGTGGGGAAAATGGTGAAGCTTGCCGCTGGTATTTTCGATACCCGCCACGATGTGGCCGATGCCCGGCGAGAAATTCTCTTCGCCCATCTCGTGCGAGCAGGTCTCCCACAAGATCTCTGGGATAGGGTTTGGGAGGCGAAAACTGCAGAAGAAGTCGTGTTCCACCTTGTTCCTTGGGAAGGTGCGCCATCTTTTTGGGGTTATCTTGCCGCAACAATTTCTTCCCGGGTCAGGGAACGGGTGCAGGGTGCTTTTGCTGTGGAGAGTGTTATTTTTTCGCTTCGCTTCGGCATTCTTGGGAGGGGATGATTTTTGGGTTTTCTCCGAGTTGTTGGGGCTGGTCCTGGGGACCCAGATTTGCTCACCTTGCGGGCTTTCAAGGTGCTTGAAGAAGCAGAGGTGGTAGTGGGGAGAAAAGACCTTCTTGACCGTTTTCCAGGAATTCGGAAGTCCTTTCCCCTTGAAGGAACCGTGGTGGAGATGCTTACGTTCCTTGAGCAGCTCAGCACCGAGTACCACGAAATTATCCTCCTCCTCTCCGGCGATCCAACTCTTTTCAGCCTCCTTAAACGTATTCCTCGGGACTGGATACGAGAGGTTATTCCTGGGGTCAGTGTTCTCCAGTACTTTGCTGCTTCCCTTGGTATCACTTGGGAAGAGCTGTCTTTGTGCAATCTCCACGCGACTTCGAATATCTCTTCCCTTCTCTTTGCTCTGGAGACGGGCAAAGGCGCAGTATGCTTTGGGGGAAGCTGGGAAAGGACGCAAAAAATCCTCGAAATCGTGGCAGCGTTACGGCCTTTTGCAGAGGTCGTGGTGGGTGTGGACCTTGCTCTTCCTGGTGAACGAATTGTGAAAGGGAGAGCGGAGGACATCCAGAGGTTTTCCGATTTTGGTTACTTTCACATCATCTATGTCCCCCCCTCTTTTGCCTCTGGTATCACTTTCCTTGAGGATGATGCCTTTGTGAGGAATGGTGTCCCCCTTACGAAGAAAGAGAATCGAATGTTCATCATCGCAGCCCTTGAGCTCTCTGCAGGGATGCAAGTTCTTGAAGTGGGCAGCGGAGTAGGGGGGGTTACGGTGGAAATTGCCCGGCGTCTTCCAGGAGGCATGGTCTGGGCGATTGAGAAAGACGAAAAGGCTTTCTCATGTCTTTGTGCAAACCTTGAACGTTTTCACATCACCAACGTTTCCCCTGTCTATGGTGCAGCTCCTTCAGCGATTCCAGCAAGGGACTATCACAGAGTATTCATAGGAGGTAGTGGGGGGTGTATTGGGGAAATTCTTGAGCGTGCGTACCATCACCTTCTCCCTGGAGGCATTGTAGCTTTTGTTGCGCTTACCCTTGAAACTCTCTACAAAGGCACTGAGTTCCTTGAGGCCGTAGGGGTTGACCATCTTCAAGTGGTGGAGCAGAGTGTCACTCGTTTCGTAAAGCGGGAAGGGCGGAGAATGGCTCAGTCCCTCAACAGTGTTTTCTTCGTCTGGGGGAGGAAACATGCCTAAGGTGGTTTTTGTGGGAGCGGGGCCTGGTGATCCAGAGCTTCTCACCTTGAAAGGGAAACGGTATCTTGAAACCGCTGATTGTGTGGTGTACGCGGGTTCACTTATTAATCCAGCTATTCTTTCCTTTGCCCCACCACATGCGCTATTCATCGATAGTTCAAAGCTTTCTCTTGAAGCCATTGTGGAGTGTATGGCTCGGGAAGCCTGGGCTGGTAAGAAGGTTGTACGTCTCCATTCGGGAGATCCAACGCTCTTTGGGGCAATCCAGGAGCAAATCCGGGCGCTCGTCCAGTTTGGTATCGAGGTTGAGATTGTTCCTGGGGTATCTTCGGTCTTTGCTGCAGCGGCTCGTCTCAAACGAGAGTATACCCTCCCTGGCGTTTCACAGACTCTTATTATCACTCGCCTTGCAGGAAGAACACCGGTCCCAGGAAGAGAGAGGCTCCGATTACTCGCTCAGCACCGGAGTTCCATGGCTATACTCCTCAGCGCCAGGATGTGTCAAGAAGTTCAGGAGGAATTGCTCACTTCTTTTCCCCCTGAGACCCCTTGCGCTGTGCTCTACCACGTTACCTGGCCAGATGAGGAAATCGTCGAGGGGGTGCTCAGTCATCTCTCACAGATGGTGGAGGAACGTGGCATAAGACAAAGCGCCATTATCCTCGTTGGGAGTTTCCTGAAGGGAGAAGGTCAACGCTCATACCTCTATAGCGGTGAGCGGGAATGAAGGTAGCCATTGTAGAGGTGCTTTCAAATCCCCTGAGTGTAGAAATCAAGGAGTTTTTTCTCAAGCAAGGTGCTTCAGTTTTTTCTTGCAAGGTACAGGAAGTACCGCAGGTTTGGGCGAATGTTGATCTTTTGATTTTTGTGGCAAGTCTTGGAGTGGCTTTCCGTACATGCGCACCACTTCTGCGCAACAAAATGCAGGATCCAGGGGTTTTGGTGGTCGACTCTGAGGGGAATTTTTGTATCGTCCTCTGTGGGGGACATGCAAAAGGTGCGAATCGTGTCTCGCGTCTTCTTGCTCGACACCTTGGGGCAGAAGCGGTGGTGACAACCGCTTCCTGTACTTTTGGTGTTTTGAGTCCTGAGGAAATAGCCCTTCGTCTTGGTGCAAGTCTCGAGGGTGATTCCCACGTATTGCGGGTGATTCTCCGGCGTCTTGCGAAAGAGGAAGTTGTAGATTTTTATTTCGAACCCGCCCTATGTCCCCCTCCTTTTCCCGGATACCGATGCCTTCCATGGCAAGGTGTAGCACCGGAGAGGGAATTTGTGTTCTTCGGAGAACGAATTCTTCCGGGGGCAAAACATATTGCGCTTCGCCCTAAGAGCCTTGTCCTGGGTGTGGGTTTTCGGAGCACCGTTTCCCTCGGAGAAATTGAGAGGGCTTTGCAGGATTTCTTTACCAAACACGCGTATGCTCTTGCGTCGTTGCGGGAGATTGTAACCTTACACAGAAAGACATCGCGTCTTCTTCCCCTCGCAGAGAAGCTTGGTGTTCCGGTTACAGGGGTTTATGAGGAAGAACTGCGCAAGGTTCAGGGAGAGTTCTCCTCACCTTGTGCGATGAAGTATCTTGGCATTCCGGGGCTTGTTGAGCCAGCACTCGCCCTCCGGGGATGTACTCTCCTTGTGGGGAAAACTGTATATCCTGGAATTACTTTTGCCCTCGGACGGAAGTGTGAGAAGTGGCAGGGTTTCCTTTACCTTGTGAGTCTTGGGACAGGGGGAAGGGAGAACCTTACGCCTCAGGCTCTTTCTGCTCTTGAAGACAGTGAGTGGATTCTCGGGTACCAGAAGTATCTCAATACCCTTCCTCTCCGTTTCCAGCGACGGATTCTCTGGGAACACACGAGAATGGGTGAGGAAGTAAAGCGAGCTGAGCTTGCCGTTCAGCTCGCTGCGCGGGGTAATCGAGTTGCTCTGGTGAGCAGTGGAGACGTTGGGGTATTTGGCATTGTGTCTCCAGCCCTTGAACTTGCCTTGCGCTATGGTGTTGCCTGGAAAATCGTTCCGGGAGTTACTGCCTGCCTCTATGCTGCTTCTCGGCTCGGCTCTCCCCTTGTCGGGGGATTTGCGGTGGTGAGCTTAAGCGATTACCTTGTGCCCTGGGAAAGAATTCAGCATGACCTTGAACACCTTGCCCAGACCGACTTGGCAGTGGCAGTGTATAACATTGTGGGAAAAGGAAAAGAGGAGAAGATTACTTTTCTCAAAGAGATTTTCTCGCTATATCGTAGCGCGAGTCTTCCTGTGGGTATTGTTTGGTCTTCGGGAAAAGTGGACATCACACCTCTTCAGGAACTTGATGCTTCTGCCCTCACCATGCAATGTACCCTCATCCTTCCTCCTCGGGGGGTTCGTGTGGAGAGTGGCACACTTGTTGTGGAGAGGGGGTATCCAGTGTGAAGCTGTGGGTCATAGGTGTGGGACCGGGGGATCCCCGTCTTTTAACTGTGTGGGCTTGTGAGGTCCTTAATCGTGTTCGGCTTGTCTTTGCTCCCCTTATGGGCGCTGAATCCGAGAGCCGAGCATATCAAGTGGTACGGCCGTACCTTTCACCAGAGTGTGTTGTGGTTCGACTTTCTCTGGGGGATTCAGAGGTATCTCGCGTGATTGTCGAAGCGGTTCATACCCACAAACCTCAGGAGGCGGCTTTTCTTGTTCTTGGGGATCCTGGGCTCTATGGGTCCTTTTACCGGGTTTTCCCGGCAATCCGTGATGTCTTTACAGAGGTCACCGTCATTCCGGGTATCAGTGCTCATCAAGTGCTCAGTGCGCGTCTCATTCTCCCCCTTGCCCAAGGCGAGGAAATCGTGAGTATTGTACCAGGAACTGCACCGCAAAGGGCAATCGCGCAGGTTCTTTCAACCTCCGCTACCTGCGTCGTATATAAAGCAAACGTTCTGTTTCGCCATAGCACTCTTGATTTTGGCATTCCTCTCGAGGTGTGGATCGGCGAAAACCTTGCGACAGAAGCCGAGAGAATTTACCCTTTTCCTGGATGTCCTCTGCATCTGCCGTATTTCTCGCTTGCGATTCTTCGTTCTACGACGAATTCCTCACCTATTGCGTAACGTCCAGAGAGTAGGTACAATACACTTGCGCGCCCGTAGCTCAACGGGACAGAGCAACGGACTTCTAATCCGTAGGTTGTGGGTTCGATTCCCGCCGGGCGCGCCAGAGTTTATGAGTCTTGGTTTGCAGTCGCTTCTTTCTGCTTCTCTCTTAAACGCCCCCGAGAAACCTAATCCGTTGGTGGCGAGTGATCCATTACGGGAAGGGCATTCGAATCAGTGAAACCTAAGGAGTAGAGGGGATGTCTTGCCGATTTTTGTTCCGAAAAAAGCAGGTTGCTGGTTGCCGTAAAAGGATATTAAGATTGCTGCCACTACGAAAGGCGCTTTTTCAGAATCTGGAACTCTTTCAATCCCACTATGGTGCGATTGAAACCTTTTTGGAGAGGAGAGACATGTAATTGGCAAAGGCTTGAACAACGCAGCGTGTCGAAGTGTTGGGCACTCCTTGAGCGTGGAGGATGTTTTCGGTCCATTGACAGTGGAAACGTTTGTGTTACAATAAAAATGCGTCGGGGCGTGGCGCAGCCTGGCAAGCGCACTCGTTTGGGGTGCGAGTGGTCGGCCGTTCAAATCGGCTCGCCCCGACCATTTTGCGGTTTAAGGGGGAAAAAGGGTGTCTATCCTTAATCTCTTTCGCCTCGACGGGGAAGTTGCTGTAGTCACTGGTGGTGCACAGGGTCTTGGGGAACAGATGTGTCTTGGTCTTGCAGAAGCTGGGGCCTCCGTGGTTGTGGCTGACCTCAACCTGGAGAAGGCTCAAAAAGTTGCGGAGCACATTCGGGATCTTGGGGTTGCCTCTGAGGCGATGAGGGTTGATGTGACAAAGAGAGACCAAGTTGAGGCGATGGTGCAGAGAACCCTTGAGCTCTTTGGGAAAATTGACGTTCTTGTGGCTTGTGCTGGAGTTGGGCAATGGATGAAGGCCGAAGAGATGCCTGAAGAGGACTGGAAACGCGTCTTGGACATTAACCTGAATGGGGTTTTCTTTGCCTGTCAAGCGGTGGGAAGGGAAATGATTAAGCGTCGCAAGGGGAGTATTATTACCATTTCCTCTATGTCTGGAATTATTGTGAATACTCCTCAAGCGCAAGCCCATTACAATGCCTCAAAAGCCGCGGTCATAATGCTCACGAAGTCTCTTGCGTCGGAGTGGGCTCCATACAACGTTCGAGTGAATACTATTGCTCCAGGGTACATGGAGACCCAACTTGTGGCCGATCTCCTCAAACAGTACCCTGAGTATGCGGAAACCTGGAAGAGGTTAATACCTATGGGTCGTTTAGGCCGTCCAGAAGAAATAAAGGGTCCTTGTGTCTTCTTGGCATCGCCCGCTTCCTCATACCTCACGGGAAGCGTGCTCGTGATGGATGGTGGATACACAGTCTGGTAAGGAGGTGAGAGAAAGGGGAAAAGTCTTTGCATTTTCTATGTTCTTTGAGTGAATTAACTTATGGGGGGATGTGAACCGTGAAGAAGCTCATCGGGTGTTTGATTGTTGCGTTCTTTGTTCTTGGGAGTGTTGTGGCTTTTGCGGAAGTTGCAAATCCTGAGTGGTGGCAAAAGGCGGCGGAGCCGTATAAGGGAGTTGTTATCAAGGGCATTTCGGAGAGTACACCTCCCTCAAAGGCAATGGTGGAAATTGCTGCGCCAGAGTTTGAGAAGCTCACTGGCATCAAGGTAGAATTCGAAGTAACCTCTTGGGATGAAATGTACAACAAGTCCATCCAAGACCTCCAGACAGGCGCGGGAATTTATGATTTCATCTATGTTGAGCAGGACATTATCTATGCCTACCTTGCCCAGAATTGGCTGACGAATCTCACTCCGTTCATCCAAAATCCTGCAATCACCGAGCCAAACCTTGACCTTGATGATTTTACGACCTTCATTAACTACTTTAAGGATGCAAAGGGCGATATCTATGCTATTCCTTTTGAGGCTTTCTTGAAGTCGTACATTTACCGGAAAGACCTCTTTGAGGATCCTGAGATTCAAGCAGCCTTCAAGGCGAAGTATGGGTATGATCTTGCTGTCCCAACTACCTGGGAGCAGTACACCGATATTGCCAAGTTCTTCACCGAGTATGGTAAGGAGAAAGGCATTGAGCTCTACGGCCATATTGCTCAGGCAAAAACCCACCCATGTGTTGCATACGAGATGGTAGAAAGTATCTGGCCGGCTTGGGGCATTTACAACTGGGGTATTAACCTTGAGAAAATGCGGGCAAGTGTTGAGAACGGTGGAACTCTGAACAGCGACCAAGCAAAGAAAGCGCTCCGTTGGTACGTGGATATGCTCCAGTATGCGCCTCCGGGAGTTCGGACCTACACCTGGGACGAAACTGCTGCCGTGTTCGGTGCCGGAAAAGTCGCTCAAGGCCTTATCTACCTTGAGAACCTTGGATGGCTCGCTCAGGACGAAACACGGTCTGCTGTGATTGGTAAGATTGGTGTTGCTCTCCCGCCAACTGCACCTGGAGTCCTTGACGAGGCTAAGGCTGGCAAAGGCTACATTGGTTACTACGACGGTGGGGCTCTTGGTATTCCTCACAGCGCTAAGAACAAAGAAGCTGCCTGGCTCTTCATTCAGTGGTGTGCTCGCAAAGAGTGGCAGCCTGAGTTTGCTCGCTTGGCCACAAGGGTCGTTCGCAAGTCTACCTTCGAAGATCCAATGATTAAGGAACTCGACGCCAAGATGGGTGGTTACTACACTCTCCTCAAGGATTCTGGCTATCTCTTCGCTGGTGCTCCAGCTTTACCCATGCATCGTCCGCTGAATGAGCTCTACCTCAAGTGGATTTCAAAGGCAGTTGCTGGAGAAGTCTCACCTGAAGAAGCCCTTGATAATCTTGCCAAAGAAGTCGACGCGCTCATGGAAGAACTCGGATACTGATGGAGGTTTAAGCAGTGCGAGAGAGGAAAGCGCAGGTGTGGGGGCTTTTAGCCCCCACACTCTTTTTAATGTTTGCTATTGGTGTCGTTCCGGTACTCTACATATTGTACTTGAGTGCCTTCAAGTACAACGTGTTCTCCCGTGTGGGCATGGTGTATACCGGTTTCAACAACTTTCGGAAGCTCGTTTTTGACACTGATTTCTTGAGGTCTCTTCGCTTGGGATTGACTTTTGTCGTACTCTGTTGCGGTATCGAATTGCCCCTTGGGCTTCTTATCGCCAATCTCTTGACTCTTGAATTCCGGGGAAAAGGACTTTTCCGGACCATCATGACTCTTCCCCTTGCTATGGCACCTATAACTATCGGCAGCATGTGGGTCCTCTTGATGAATCCCGATGTTGGTCCCATTCCCTTTTACCTTCGAAAGCTCGGTGTTGAGTACAATATTGGTGTCAATCCCACCCAGGCTTTCTTCACCACGGTCCTTGTAGATATCTGGCATTGGACACCTTTTGTTGTGCTCACGTTCATGGCTGGACTGGCTGCCCTCCCTAAGCAGCCATATGAGGCGGCTTTGGTTGATGGGGCAAGCCGTTGGCAGATTTTCCGATACATCACGGTTCCTCTTCTTAAACCTGTTATCCTTACGACGCTCTTCATCCGCATCATGGATACTTTCCGGGTGTTTGACGAAGTCTGGATGCTAACAAGTGGTGGACCGGGAACAGCCACGCGGTACGTTAGTATTCACCTGGTTCGCCTTGTACTCCAATCCATGGAGTACGGTTATAGCTCTGCAATGTCGCTTTTCTTGCTCTATTTGACCATCGTCATGTGCTGGCTTTTAATGACCTTTATCTCGTCCTCCCAGGAGGCGGCGTAAATGCAGAGGAAGGCCTTGCGACTTGTTCTGGTGTACATTGTTTGTATCCTGATTGCTGTATTTACTCTCTTCCCAATCTACTGGATGTTCGTCGTTTCGGCTCGAACAAAGCTTGAGGTGTTCTCTGGACCGAGGCTCCTCCAAACGAGTTTCTATGCCTTCAACTACTACCGTCCGTTCTTCCGGGATGTTTATGGACGATACCTAATGAATTCCCTCATTATTGCTTCAGGGAACACGCTTCTTGTCATTTCTCTTGCCATCCTCGCTACCTATGCGTTTTCTCGGTTTCGTGTGCCGGGGTCCAGCAACCTCTTTTTCTGGACCATCACAAACCGTATGGCTCCTCCAGCAGTATTCATCGTACCCTTCTTCCTCATTTTCACGCGGCTCGGCCTTCGTGACACACGGATTGGTATTATTCTCCTTTACTCTATCTTCAACCTGCCCTTTGCCATATGGCTCCTTAAAGGCATGATTGACTCTATCCCGAGGGAGCTTGATGAAGCTGCCTATATTGATGGATGCTCTCTCTTTGGGGTTCTCTGGAACGTTATTTTGCCACTTGCCAAACCGGGTATTATGACTACTGCTATCCTAACCTGGATTTTTGCGTGGAACGAGTATCTCTTTGCCGCTATTCTCACGAGCGTTCGTGCCCGGACAATCACTACAGGCCTTGCTGAGTTTGTTACTGTCATCGGGACAAACTGGGGTGAGATGGCAGCAGTATCAGTCGTGTGCCTCATTCCAGCGGTGATTTTCATTGGTATTGCGCAGCGTCACATTATCGCGGGGCTTACCTTTGGAGCGGTTAAGGATTAGGAGGGATCAAGGTGCGTATACTCCCTTTCCGAAGCAACCTCTGGGATAGGATTTTCATCGGGGTTGTCATCATGTTCGCTGTGCATCTCCTTTGGGTTCGCTTTGTGGAAAAATTTCTCCCCCTTACGGTGGCCACTGTAGGGACCCTCTTCTTCCTCGTTCTCCTCATCATCACCGGATGAAAAAAAGCCCGGCCACGTGGCCGGGCTTTTTACTCTCCGTTGTGCCAGTACGTGTCAAACCCCAGGTACTTGTCGAAGGCCTCGGCAAGAACCTCGCCCACGTGGGAGAGGTTAATAGCCACGTGGTGTTCGAAGCCGTTCTCGCAGAGGAAAGCAAGGAGGTCTTGCAACCCTTCAACTTTAACAACACCGATACCACCAAAGGTTTCTACCCGGTCTGGAGTGATTTCTCCTTCAGCAATGTAGGCGACAATGCTTCCTGCCGTGTCGTCGGTGGCAAGACGGGAGAGGGTTACCGGTCCTTGAGGGATAGTGCCGTAGCAAGTTCCGTATGTTTTTTCCTTGGGAAGAGTGGAGGAAATGATGTCACCATACCCCATTCGGATGCCTTCAAGGAGCGATTTGGGGAAGTTACTGCAGTGGAAGAGGATAGCTTTGTCAGGGTCGTCGTTGAAATTGTTGTTCCAGTCAACGAGCGCTGAAGGCTTCCCAGAGGCAAGCTGTAGGGCGTACATACCAAGCGCTCCGGTGAGGTCAACTTCACATGCTGCGGGGATGAGCCGCTCGCTGAGCATACTCATCGCCGTACAAGGCATAATGCCAAAGTTCTCCTCGATTGATGTCCAGCACTGGATGGCTACAAGACGTACCCCTGTCTGGGCAATCCACTCGTTGAGGGCAACGGCAAGCTTGGCAATTTTCACCAAGGCCTCTTCAGGTACCGAAGAGGTATCGAGGTACCCCTTGATCTCAGCAAGTTTCTCTCGAACCCTCGTATCATTGTTACTGAGGCGTTCACAAACCCCAATGATTTCGGAGAGGTCCGCCACTTCAACCGAGATGCCATGGCGCTCGAGGATTTTTTCCGAGAAACGCACTGTGTTGAAGGCGTTCGGTCGAGCACCTATTGCCCCAGCCTTAAGGTTTTTGAAGCCTTGTACCACCCGACAGACTCCGGCGAACCACTCGATATCTTTCCGAAAAACTTCAGAATCCGGGTCCTCTGTATGGTAAGTGGTAAGCGAGAAGGGGATACCGAATTGTTTCAGGTTATTGCATACTGAGAGCTTTCCACAGAAGCTATCTCGACGGTGTTTCACATCAAGGAGGTTAGTTCGGTCTGGGAAAGCATGGACGAGGACGGGAACGTTAAGCCCCGAAAGGCGGATAGCGTAAGCAACACCTTTTTCGTCTCCGAAGTTTGGCAAGGTCACGAGAATACCGCTTATTTCTTTCCGATACTGGTCGAAAAGGCGAGCACATTTCTCCGCATCCTCAAAAGTCTCTACGGTTCCAAACTTCGTGTCCTCAGTGCTTAAAGTGACGACGTCAAACCCCATATCCTCAAGAACGGCAAGAACTCTCTCCCTGCCCTCTCGAGCAAGTTCATCGGGAAAAAATCCGCGATTACCGACAATGACTCCCAAGGTTTGGGCCATACTTTTTCCTCCCTTCGGCATGGAATGAATCAGTGTTTCTCCTCCTGGAACCTTCTTGAGACTATCTTACCACAGCTACATTTCCTCTGCTATCTTGCGGCGGCGCGGCCCTTGTAGTATATGTGTCAGAGAAGGAGGTTGCGCTTATCCAGAACGTTCGTTCGCTTGTGTATGTTGGTTTCCTTGGCGGGCTTGGGACGGTCCTCCACGCTGTGGAGGGCTTTCTCCCTCCACCAGTTCCCTTGCCAGGAGTCAAAATCGGACTAGCTAATGTGGTGACCCTTGTAACACTCTTCCTCCTTTCTGAGAGAGAAGCATTGTGTGTCGCTTTGCTCCGTATCGTTCTTGGAAGCTTTCTCTCCGGCACGTTTCTTGGTATCTCTTTCTTTTTGAGCCTTGGAGGTGGAATAAGTAGCTTTGTGGTCATGTGCTTTACGAAGCGAGGGGGAATATCACCTTTTTGGGTGAGCGTCCTGGGAGCCCTCTTTCATAACCTTGGCCAGTGGCTTGTGGCCTCTTTATATTTGCAAAGTAGCGTTCTCCTCTTCTACCTTCCTCTTCTTTCTCTCTTTGCACTCCCCACAGGGGCTTTCGTAGGGTACCTTGGGATGCTCCTCCTCAGGAAAGAGATGTTTGTGAAAACTTGACAGTTCAAAGGGCTTTCTATATGCTTATTGGGAAAGTAACGGGCTTGTAAAAGTCAATGGGGGCGGCAGTTATGCAGAAGAAGGAAGATGGGAAGATTCGCCTGACCCGAGAAGGATATCAAAAGCTTGAAGAAGAACTCCGGTACCTAAAGACGGTCAAACGGAAAGAAATTGCCGATAAAATCAGTCATGCGCTCTCCTTTGGTGACCTGAGTGAGAACGCTGAATACGAGGCGGCAAAGAATGAACAAGCGTTCATTGAGGGACGCATTCTTGCGCTTGAAGAAAAACTTCGCCGGGCGGAGATTGTTGATGAAGAGGAAGTCGAAGGGGGCTTTGATCGCGTCAGACTCGGAGTACGGGTTGTCCTTGAAAACCTTGACAAGGGGAAGATTGTGGAGTACTCCATAGTGGATTCTGTTGAGGCAGACCCTTCGTTACAGAAAATCTCCTTTGAATCACCTCTTGCGCAGGCGCTCATTGGTCACACACGGGGTGAAGTGGTAGAAGTTAAGGTTCCTGCAGGAGTTGTGCGATATCGTATTGTGGATATTCGCGGAAAAGAAGAGTAATACTCCCTTCTCCTGGTCTTTGGTCTTCTAAACATGAGGGAGTGGTTTTTTGTCCCAAGTGGAGGGTGAGTCTGTGGAAGTTGCGGCCCATGAAAAGCTTGAGAAGATACAGGAGCTGAAAAACCTTGGCGTAAAACCTTACAACGGACGATTCGAGAAGACCCATACTGTTTCCGCTATCCGAACTGGAGAGGCCTCCCTTGTGGCAAGTGGGGAACGGGTTCGAACGGCGGGGAGGCTTATGGCCATCCGCAGGCATGGTAGAGCCCTCTTTGCGGACCTCCAGGACCATACGGGGCGGATTCAGATATACGTTAAAAGGGATGTCCTGGGAGATGATCGTTTTGCTGTGTTTCGAGCTATCGACGTTGGGGACCTTGTAGGAGTGGAAGGCGAGGTCTTTCGAACTCATGCAGGTGAGCTGACCGTCCTTGTACGAGATTTTGTGTTTCTTGGGAAATGCCTCCATCCACTCCCTGAAAAATGGCACGGTCTGAAGGATGTAGAAGTTCGTTACCGCAAGCGGTACCTTGACCTCATCATGAATCCCGAGGTGCGGGAAATCTTTCTCCTTCGCTCTCGCCTCATTAGAGAGATTCGGGCCTTTCTTGATGCACGGGGTTTTATAGAGGTTGAAACTCCTATGATGCAGGTTGTCCCTGGGGGAGCACTTGCCCGTCCCTTCAAAACATTTCACAACGCCTTGGGAATGGAACTCTACCTTCGCATTGCTCCAGAGCTTTTCTTGAAGCGTCTTGTGGTTGGTGGTTTCGAGAAAGTTTACGAGATTAATCGGAACTTCCGGAATGAAGGCATTTCTGTCCGCCACAACCCTGAGTTCACCATGCTTGAACTCTATGAAGCCTATGGAAATTACGAAACCATGATGCGCCTTTGTGAGGAGCTCATCGCTTCAGTGGTTTTCAAGCTTTTTGGGACTTATACAGTGACGTACCAAGGAATGACCATCGACTTTACGCCCCCATGGAAGCGAATCGTGCTTCCTGAGGTTCTCTACGAGAAAACCGGAGTTGATGTCCTTGAGGACCCCCTTGACGTTATACGGGAGAAGGTGAGAGCTTTGGGGATGGCCTTTGACGAAAATTGGGATCGGGGGAAGTTCGTGAATGAGCTTCTTGAGCGATTCGTGCAGCCAGAGCTTGTGCATCCAACCTTTGTTCTCGACTATCCAGTAGAAATTTCACCTCTGGCAAAGGCCAAGGAGGACGATCCCCGTCTTGCGGAGCGTTTCGAGCTTTTCATCGGGCGAGAAGAAATTGGGAACGCCTATAGCGAGCTCAACGATCCTTTTGAGCAGCGGAAACGCTTTGAGGAGCAGGCAAGAAAGAAAGCTAAGGGCGACCTTGAAGCCCATTCTATCGACGAAGACTACATTGAAGCACTTGAGTACGGAATGCCTCCTACGGGAGGTCTTGGTATTGGCATTGACCGACTTGTTATGCTTCTCACCAATGTCTCTTCCATTCGAGAAGTCATACTCTTCCCTCTCCTTCGGCCTGTTGGAGATTGACAAGGTTGTCCCTTCGGGTATAATGGTAAATGTCAGTGATGGTCAAAGGGGTGATCCGAGGGGGGATGAGGGATGTACTCCCTCTGTGATACGATAGAGCGGTACATCATGCGCCTCATCGAGAGCTCTCCGGACCAGGTTGTCACCATTCAACGAGGAAAGCTTGCCAGTGAATTTGATTGTGCTCCGTCTCAGATAAACTACGTTCTTGCCACTCGTTTCAGTGTGTTTCGTGGTTTCATCGTGGAAAGCCGCCGGGGGGGTAGTGGTTACGTTCGTATCAGGAAAATCCCTATTGACCGAATTGAACCAATCGTTGCATACCTTGAGGAGTACGAGCGGCAGCTTAAAGAAAGTGATGTTGAGGACCTCCTGAGTTGGCTTGAGCGAGAGAACTTCATTACTCATCGTGAGAGCGAACTCATGAAAGCTGCAATGATTAAAGCTTTGGAAAAAGTTGACGATCTTGGGATTCCTCCGGGGGCGGAGCGGAACCAGCTTCGCTCAAGGATTCTCAGGGAAATGCTTTTGCAGATTCTGAGCTGGGGGAAGTAGATGAGGTGTGATTTTTGCGGGCATCGCGAGGCAATAGTTGTAGTGTACCTGGTACGGGATGGTACGGGTACGCGGGATAAGCTCTTTTTGTGCCGTAGGTGCATGGCACACGTTTCTGTCGCTCACCTGATAGAGCGAGGGATTAAAGAGGGCCGTGTGCGACAGGAAAGGGCGTTGCATCGTGGGAGGAAACGTTGTCCATTTTGCCTCTTGCCCCTGCGTACCTTCCTTGAGAGTGGTGTTTTGGGCTGCCCGTACTGTTACAGTGCCTTTGCGAGGGAAATCACTAAGCGAGTGCAGCAAGAGCAGGCAGGTGACCATCATCGGGGTACGGTCCCTTGGCGGTACCTGCGGAAGCAAAGGATTCAGCGCAGCCTCTCCCAGGCGTTGCGGGATTTTGAGCGCTGCGTTGCTGAAGAGCGTTACGAACAGGCGGAACGCCTGAAGAAGCTTATCGAGAGGTTGCGATCACTCTTATGAGGGTGTTTCTCCCTTGGAAGAGGGTTCTCCCATCACTTGGTGTGGTCCGAGAAAAGACGAAAATTGTTCTTGCTCGGAACCTCAGTGGTCTTCCCTTTCCTTCCTCGCGCTTTTTCCGTCCAGTTTTTGCTGAAGAAGTCAAAACAAAGGTAACCGAGGTTATCACTCGGGAGGGAAGGGAGTGGAAATTTGCTTCCGAGGAAAGGTCAGATGGTGCTCTGCTTTTCCTTCGCCAAGAAAAGCACCGGAAAATAGGTGTTCTTGTTAATGGGGAGGACCATCTCCGAATCTTTTTGGAGCGAATGTCTTCTTTGTGTCGAGCTGATTTTGAGAGTGTTCAACGTTTGGACCGTTTTCTTGAGCGGTTCCTCGACTATGCCTTTGACCCCCAATGGGGGTATCTCACGGCTTCGTCACAGTGGATGGGTACGGGCTTGCGAATTTTCCTTTGGCTCCACCTTCCTGCTTTGTCTTTCGTGTATGGAGAGCATCAGCTTCTGCAATGGTTCAGGGAACGACCGGAAATCGTGGTTTCGGGGTGCGGTGGAGCGAAAGAACCAGTTGCCCACGTCTTCGAGGTGACCAATCGCTATACCCTTGGGGTGACAGAGCGGGAGATTTTTGAGTGGATGTCTTGGATTGAACGAAAGGTTGTCCGGTGGGAGAGGAGCGTTCGGGATGTTCTACGTGGTTCTGACCTCCATCGGAGGACGCTTCTTGAAAAGTTGCGAGAAGTAGGTAAAGATATTGTTCGAGATGGCGATACAAAAGATAAGAAGGTGCTTGATTTCCTGTCGCTCCTCTGCCTTGGCCAGGAAGAGGGAATATTTCCTCAAGGGCGGGGTTGTAATGGAGTGAGTACTGGGAGCCTTGTGGAAAAGGGTTTGCAAGCACTTCCTTTACGGGGAATGTGTGGGGATATATTGGAGTTTTTAGGAGTTCCTTTGGGGAGGATACGCGACGATGTTTGAACGGTATACTGAGAGGGCACGGAAAGTCATCATTCTCGCCCAGGATGAGGCAGTTCGCTTGAAGCACAACCATATCGGTACTGAACACCTCCTCCTCGGCCTTCTGCGTGAACGAGAGGGTTTGGCAGCGAAAATCCTCGACAGCTTTGATATTACCCTGGAGCTTGTTCGGAGCGAACTCGAGCATATGGTTGACCGAACAGAGTACCAGGGGTCGAAGGAAGTTGCCTTTACACCTCGGGCAAAACGTGTTTTAGAGCTTGCTCTCGATGAGACCCGACGCATGGGTCACAACTACGTTGGTACTGAGCACATCCTTCTTGGTATCCTTCGGGAAGGTGAAGGAGTAGGGGCACAAATTCTCCGGCGTCTTGGTCTTGACCTTGAAATGGTTCGGAATCGGCTTTATGAGTTGCTCAACGAGAGCTCTGGATCGCAGGAGAGTTTCCCCGATGCTCCATCGCATAGGGAGAGCCGTACTCCGGTTCTTGATGAGTTTAGTCGGGACCTGACGCAACTTGCTTTGGAGCGAAAGCTTGACCCAGTTATCGGTAGAGAAAGGGAAATCGAGCGGGTCATCCAGATTTTGAGCCGCCGTACCAAGAACAACCCTGTCCTCATCGGTGAACCAGGGGTTGGGAAAACGGCCATCGTTGAGGGTTTGGCGCAGAAAATCGTCAAAGGCGAGGTTCCGGAAATCCTCAAAGGTAAACGGGTGGTAAGCCTTGACCTTGCTGCAGTTGTCGCTGGGACAAAGTACCGTGGAGAGTTTGAAAAACGCTTGAAGAAGATTATCTCCGAAATCGTGCAGACGAAAGAGGTCATCCTTTTCATTGACGAAGTCCATACCTTGGTAGGGGCGGGAGCGGCAGAAGGTGCTATTGATGCGGCGAATATTCTCAAACCTGCCCTTGCTCGAGGAGAGCTTCAAGCCATTGGTGCAACAACCATCACCGAGTACCGGAAGTACATCGAGAAGGATTCCGCCCTGGAGCGTCGATTCCAGCCGGTGTATGTCGATGAACCTTCTGTTGAGGTGACCATCGCAATCCTCAAGGGTATCCGGGAGCGGTATGAGGACCACCACAAGGTTCGTATCACCGATGAAGCGCTCGAAGCGGCGGCAAAGCTTTCCCAGCGGTACATTGCTGACCGGTACCTTCCAGACAAAGCCATCGATGTTATGGATGAAGCGGCAAGTCGTGTTCGACTCCGAGCAACGGTGCTTCCTCCGGAACTCAAGGAACTCGAAGCTCGGATTGAAGAGGTTCGTCGTCAAAAAGAACGCGCCGTGCGTAACCAGGACTTTGAGGAAGCAGCTCGGTACCGGGATGAGGAGGAACGGCTGAAGCGGAAATACCGGGAGAGCAGAGAAGCGTGGCTTCGAGAGGTTGACGCTACGCGGCCTCTTGTTACTGAGGAGGATATTGCTGCTGTTGTTTCGAGCTGGACGGGTATCCCAGTGTCTCGCCTTGCTATGGAAGAGCGGGAGAAGCTTGTGCACATGGAAGAAGAAATCCACAAGCGTATCGTGGGCCAGGAAGAGGCGGTCAAGGCGGTGTGCCGGGCAATTCGCCGGTCTCGAGCAGGCCTTAAGGATCCGCGCCGTCCTATTGGTTCCTTTATCTTCCTTGGTCCATCGGGGGTTGGAAAAACTGAGCTTGCTAAGGCTTTGGCTGAGTTCCTCTTCGGGAGGGAAGATGCCCTCATTACCCTTGATATGTCCGAGTACATGGAGAAATTCACGGTTTCGCGCCTTGTCGGTTCACCCCCAGGGTACGTAGGATACGAAGAGGGAGGACAACTCACCGAAAAGGTCAGGCGGCGCCCGTACTCTGTGGTGCTTTTCGACGAAATTGAGAAGGCCAATCCGGAAATCTTCAACATCCTCCTCCAGATTATGGAGGAAGGACGTCTGACTGATGCGCAGGGTCGGGTCGTGGATTTCAAGAACACTATCATCATCATGACTTCAAACCTTGGGGCCCGGATGATTGCCTCGCAAGGGGGCATCGGGTTTGGTGACCGCAAAGACGAAGGGCTCTCGTACCAGGAGATTAAGCACCGGGTTATGGAGGAAGTGAGGCGGGTTTTCACTCCCGAGTTCCTGAACCGGGTTGACGAGATTATCGTTTTCCGGCCGCTGAAGCAGAAAGAGATTGAGCAGATTGTGGAACTCCTCATGAAGGAAACTCGCAACCGGCTGAAAGAGCACGGTATGGATATTGAGCTCACCCCCGAAGCGCGGTCTTTCATCGCTCGAGAAGGATACGATCCCAACTTTGGTGCTCGACCGCTGCGCAGGGCCATTCAGCGTCTTGTGGAAGATCCGCTCTCTGAGCTCATCCTTAGCGGAGTTTTCAAAGAGGGCGATCGTATCGTCGTGACTCTTGAGGACGGGAAGATTTCCTTTACGAAGTTTGCGCCCCTTGAACTCTCCTTACAGGCGTAACGATGCGGTACGTTTGTGCTGAATGTGGGTATTCCACCCCCAGCTGGATGGGGCGTTGTCCCCAATGTGGGGGGTGGAATACTTTTTTTGCGGAAAAGGACGAGAAGGTAAGACAAAAAAAGCAATCATCTCCACGGGTTATGCCTGTTACCCTTGCGGAGCTTGACGAGTCCTCTCTTCAGAGGTACAGTCGTTTCACCACGGGCTTTTCTGAAGTTGATCGGGTTCTTGGAGGCGGAATCGTCGCGGGCTCTCTCGTGCTCCTCAGCGGTGACCCTGGCATTGGGAAATCAACCCTTCTTTTTGAGATTGCTCACAAAGTGGCTCTTCAAGGGAAGCGAGTGCTCTACGTATCGAGCGAAGAGTCTCTTGCCCAAATCCATCTCCGCATCAAAAGGTTTCAGGTAGAGAAAACCCCTCATCTTTTCCTCCTCTCAACAGGCATTTTCGAGAACGTGCTTGACGCTCTTGAAGCGCTTTCCCCTGAGCTTGTTATTGTCGACTCGATTCAGAACCTTTCTCGGGAAGAAAGCGATTTCCTCCCAGGAAGTGTTGCCCTCCTTCGGGACCTCAGTGCCCATTTCATGGAGATTGCCAAGAATCGCCACGTGGCCCTTATTCTCGTGGGTCATGTTACGAAAGAAGGCGTGGTTGCCGGACCAAGGACCCTTGAACATCTTGTGGATGTGGTGCTCTACCTTGAGGGGGATCCGAATCGACCGTTACGGTTTCTGCGGAGCATGAAGAACCGTTTCGGCTCAACGCAAGAGGTTGGGCTTCTTGAACTTACCGAGGGTGGGTTTGTCGAAGTTGCTGATCCTTCCCGTTACTTCCTCAGTGATGGAGAGCACGCTCCTCGCATCGGGGTTGCTCGAACCGTCCTTGCAGAGGGGAAGAGAGCTATGGTGGTCGAGATCCAATCCCTTGTGCACCCGAGTTTCCTCGATTTCCCCCGACGAGTGAGCCTTGGTGTTGACCTCAACCGGGTGCATCTCCTCCTTGCGGTCATTGAAAAGGTTGCCCGTGTTCGTTTTTCTCGTCAGGATGTCTACGTGAGTATTGCAGGAGGGATACGCACTTCCGAGGCGAGTCTGGACCTTGCTCTCTGTGCAAGTCTTGTCTCCTCGCGACTCGAACGGGAGGTGCGGAAAGATACGGTGTTCTGTGGTGAAGTGGGGCTGGGAGGAGAGGTCCGTTCAGTACCTTTCTTAGAGAGCCGTCTTCAAGAGGCCCTTCGAATAGGCATTCGGCGAGCGGTTCTTGCCCGTGACCAACGCTTGTCCCTGCGGCTTTCGGGAATGGAGTACACCTCATACGGTAATATCCTCGAGCTCTTCCGTGGGGAAGGCCTCCTCTGAGGCTGTCCTGCCTTTCTTTGCTTTACCAGGAAAATTGGTATAATGGAAAAAGGGCTTCACAGGGGGTTTGAGGGTATCGACCGTGCAGAGTGGAGGTGTTAGGTATGAGCAAAGGAGATGGGGTCCTATGCATTTTCCTTTTCTGTGGTGTCTTTATTCTCTCCTTCTTACTCGCTCCGTGGTCTCTCGTTTGGAGTGTTCTCCTGGCGCTTGGGGTTTCTGGAGGGGTGACAGCTTTGCACATGTGGCTTGGCAAGCCTCTGAAGAGAGTTTTCACCATGGTAGGAGGATTCTTTTCCCAAGCTTCAGCTGTCGACATCCTGGTGAGTCTTGGAGGTCTCATCGTTGGCCTTGTTATTGGGGTGCTCCTCACCTATCCCATATCTTTTCTCCCTTTTAAAAATGCTGCCTTACCCCTTGTGGTCACCCTTATCTGCGGGGCTTTAGGTCTTACGGTTTTCCTCCTTCGGAAAGAGGACATCGTTAGCCTCTTTACCGGTCTTCCTCGGGTACGTTTTCTCCGGGGCCAAGGGGGAACGAACAAAATCCTCGATACCAGTGCTATTGTCGATGGAAGGATTGCCGATATCTGTAAGACTGGTTTCCTTGAAGGGGAGCTCATCATCCCCCGTTTTGTATTGCGAGAGCTGCAGCAGGTGGCTGACTCGCAGGATCCCTTGAAGCGGAGCCGTGGACGTCGTGGGCTTGACATTCTGAATAGAATGAGAAAGGAGAAAAAGGTGACTATCCGCATTGTGGACCGTGATTTTCCTGACATCCGAGATGTGGATGCGAAGCTCATCAAACTCGCCAAAATCATGGGGGCGCGGGTCATTACGAATGACTTTAACTTAAATAAGATTGCCGAACTTGAAGGTGTGGAGGTCCTCAATATCAACGAACTCTCCAACGCGCTCAAACCCTATGTTCTCCCTGGGGAAGAACTCCGAGTGCAGATTATTCGAGAGGGGAAGGAAGCAGAACAGGGTGTGGGGTACCTTGACGACGGTACCATGGTCGTGGTGGAAGAGGGGAAGAAGTACATCAATTCTGTTGTGGACACGATTGTCACCAGTGTTCTGCAGACTCCTGCTGGGCGGATGATTTTTGCCCGTCTGAAAACGAAGGGGTGAGACTTCTGGGATCCCTATTTTTCGCGGTGGTTGTTGCCGCAGGAGTTGGAGAGCGTATGAATGCGCCCCTCCCCAAGCAGTACCTTCCCCTTCTTGGAAAGCCTGTCCTTGCTCACACCCTTGAAGTCTTTGAGCAGTGTGAGGCAATCACCGAGTTTGTGGTTGTCATCCATCCCCTCCATGAGGAAATTTTTCGGCGGGAAATCTTGAGAAAGTACGATTTCCGCAAGTTGCGGCGTTACGTTTTTGGTGGAACGACGCGGCAGGATTCCGTCTACGAGGGGGTAAAGCTCTACAAGGATCGCCTGGAGGATTTCGTCCTCATTCACGATGGGGTACGACCTTTGGTAAGTAAAAGCATCCTTCAGCGTTGCGTGGAGGAAGTCGCTCGGTCTGAGGCGGTGTGTGTGGCTATTCCTCTCGTGGATACGCCAAAGCTTTCTTCCGATGGGAGAACCATCGAGGGAACGCTGGATCGAAAGAGAATTTGGCGAGCGCAGACTCCACAGGCATTCCGTGTTGGCCTTATCCTTAAAGCCCTGGAGCGAGCAAGGCAAGAAGGGTTTTATGGGACTGATGACGCTGCTCTTGTAGAACGCTTAGGGCTCCCGGTGCATATAGTTTTGGGGTCTGAGGAAAACCTGAAAATCACCACTCCTTGGGATTTCCTTCTTGCCGAGGAAATGCTCCGTTGGAGGGTGCGATGGTTGCCTCAAGAGTAGGCCTTGGGTACGATATCCATCCCCTCGTGGAAGGGCGAAAGCTTGTCCTTGGAGGTGTGCACATCCCTTTCGAGCGAGGACTTCTCGGACATTCGGATGGCGATGTGGTCTGTCATGCCCTCATGGATAGCCTTCTTGGGGCTTGTGGCCTTTCTGACATCGGTTCCCTCTTCCCACCGGAGGACCCTACCTGGAAGGATGCCGAAAGCGTAAAGCTTCTTGGGATGGTAGTGCGGCGAGTGCAGGACGAGGGATGGGACATTGGCAATGTGGATATTATGCTCATTGCGGAGAAGCCGAGAATTGCTCCCTTTGTGGTGCGAATTCGAGAGAACCTTGCTCAGGCACTTGGTGTTCCCGAGGAACGGATTGGTTTCAAGGTGACGACCAATGAGGGGCTTGGGAGCATTGGAAGGGGTGAAGGGATATGTTGCTTTGCCGTCAGTCTCCTTGTGCGAAGAAAACCTTAGGAGTGTTTTTGGTCCTTCTTGGGGTTTTCGCAGCCACACAGGGTATTCAGGCAAGAACACAACTAACCCTCATGGAAGAGCGGGATGCTGCTGCTGTCCTCTGCGATGGTCGGGTTCTCTTCCGTATCCGGTATCGGGGACCGTTTGCTTCCTGTGAGGAACGGGCTCGAGTCATCCTCAAAAGACTTCAGGAAGTGTTTTCCTCCGCTTGGAAGAGTCCGCCTACCTTTTATCTGGTTCGAGAAAAAGGCGGTGCTTTGAGCGCTTTCTGTGGTGGAAAAAGACTCTTTTCCATCTTCCGGGAAGATGCCTCCCTCAATGCCTCGAATCCTTTGGACCTTGCAGTGGTTTGGCTGAACAACGTGCAGCTAGCGTTCTATGGGGTTTCTGAGAGGACTTGTGGAGTGACCAAGGAGTTCGATGGTCTTGCTTCTTTTTGTCATCCAAAGTTCGATGGTCGGAAAACCGCCTCGGGGGAGGTATACAGTTCCTACGCTTTTACCGCAGCGCATCGAACGCTTCCCATTGGGAGCGTTCTCCTTGTGACGAACCCAGAAAACAAAAGGCAGGTCGTTGTGAAGGTGAACGATCGTGGTCCCTGGAAGAGGAATCGGGCGATTGACCTTTCGCTTGTGGCTGCCAAGGTTTTGGGGATTGAAGAAGAAGGCGTGAGTAAAGTACGCGTTGAGGTGATTGCGTGGCAAAAACGGTGAGAACAAGGTTTGCTCCAAGTCCAACGGGAATGCTCCATCTTGGAGGAGCACGTACGGCCCTCTTCAACTGGGCCTTTGCTCGGAAAGAGAGGGGAGTATTCATTCTGCGCATTGAAGACACTGATTTGGCTCGGTCGCGCAGGGAATTTGAGAGAGCCATTTGTGACGATCTTCTCTGGCTTGGTCTTGATTGGGACGAAGGTCCGTACAGACAGTCTGAGCGTCAGCCGCTATACATGAATTTCTTCAAGGCACTCCGAGAAAAAAACATTGTGTACCCCTGTTACTGCACTCAGGAAGAGCTGGAGAAGGAACGAGAGGCGGCGCTCAGAGCGGGCCACCCACCTCGGTATTCCCGCCGCTGCCTCTCTCTTTCTCAAGAAGAGCGGAATGCCCTTGAGAGGCAGGGACGAAGGCCATCCTGGCGCTTTCACGTTCCGTCAGGAAGGACGGTGGTTGTTCGGGATTTGGTCAGAGGAGAGGTGCGTTTTGCGACCGATGACCTCACGGACTTTGTCGTAGTTCGTTCTGATGGTCTTCCAACGTACAACTTTGCCTGTGTTGTTGATGACGCCCTCATGGACATTACCCACGTCCTTCGAGGGGAGGAACATCTCCCCAACACACCGTACCAGCTCCTCCTTTATGAGGCTCTCGGTTTCCATCCCCCCTTGTTTGCTCATGTGCCAGTTATCTGCGGCAAGGATGGGGCAAAGCTCAGCAAAAGGCAGCAGGACACAAGCATTCGCTTCTTCCGAGAGGAGGGATTCCTCAAAGAGGCGATTTTCAACTACCTCCTGACTCTGGGGCATTCTTTCCCGGAGGGGAAGGAAATTCTTCCTCGGGAAGAACTCGTGATGCTTTTTGACCTTGGAAGGATTGGAAGAGCAAATGCCATTTTCGACCCAGCTCGGCTTTCCTGGATGAACCGGGTGTACCTTCGGGGCCTTTCTCCTGATTCCCTGCGGCAAGAGGTGTCATCCTTTGTGGGAGAGCGGTGGACAAGCTGGGAGAAGCTGCTTGGGACAGAACACCTTGTGCGACTCCTTGTGCTCTTCCAGGAGGAGGCTGAAACCCTGAAAGACCTTGTGACATCCCTTGAACGGAGTTTTCAAGGTAGCTCGGTTCCAGAAGGTGAAGCAAGGAACCTTATTCCCTTCCTCCGTACTGCGTTTTCTGCCCTTCCTGAGGAGCTCTTTGAGGATGAAGTGCGGCTTCAGGAGGAGCTCAAGAAACTCCAGAAAGCAAGTGGTTTCCCTCCCAGGATTTTTTACCGCACCTTCCGGGTTCTCCTCATTGGACGGGAAGAAGGTCCGGAGGTGTACCGACTGCTCTGGGCTCTGGGCAAGAAAAACGTCGTGGCTAAGCTTGAAAGCAGGGAGTGACTATGGAGATTCGTTTGTTCAACACCTTAACCCTAACCAAAGATGGTTTTGTGCCTGTAGAGGGTAGTAAGGTGCGTCTTTACGTTTGTGGTCCTACGGTGTATGACTTCATCCACATTGGTAATGCCAGAGTCTTTGTCCTTTTTGATGCTTTTCGGCGGTTCCTTGAGGAGGTTGGCTTTCAGGTCATCTTCGTCCAGAATTTTACCGATATCGACGATAAAATCATCAGAAGAGCTCAGGAACTTGGCGTGAGTCCAAAAGAGGTTGCCGAACGGTACATCGAGGAGTACTGGCGTGATGCCGAGGCGCTTGGGATAAAGCGGGCAACGGTGCATCCCCGCGCAACAGAACACATTCCGGAAATGATAGCCCTCATAGCGAAACTTGAGGAAAAGGGTTTCACGTACTCTGTGGAAGGAGATATTCTCTTTGACGTTTCCCGTTTTCCGGAATACGGGAAGCTCTCTAAGAAAAAGCTTGACGAGCTCCAGGAGGGAGCACGGGTTGAGGTCCGATATGAGAAACGGAATCCTGCCGATTTCGTGCTTTGGAAGGGTGCTAAACCCGGCGAACCTTTCTGGGAGAGCCCTTGGGGAAAGGGGCGTCCTGGCTGGCATATCGAGTGCTCGGCTATGGCGATGAAGTACCTCGGTGAGACTCTGGATATTCACGCTGGAGGTATTGACCTTGTGTTCCCCCATCACGAGAACGAGATTGCTCAAAGCGAAGCGGCAACTGGTAAGCCTTTTGTTCGATACTTCCTCCACAATGGGTACGTCACCATTAACGCTGAGAAGATGTCGAAATCCCTGGGTAACATCATTACCGTACGAGAACTCCTCAAACAGTACAACCCAAAGGCGATTCGCCTTGCGCTCTTTGGGACGCATTACCGGAATCCCATCAATATCGATGTGGAACTCCTTGAGGCGTCGTCCCAATTTCTTGAACGCATGAAGAACTTTCTCCGCAATTTTGCCTTCATTCGGAAGAAAGTAGCGGAAAATCCCAGTCGGAAGGTGGAGAGCGAAAGCGATGTTCTTGGCGAAGTTGTACGATTCCAGCAGCTCTTCCTCGAAGCCCTCGCTGATGATTTCAACACCCCTCAGGCACTTGGGGTCTTTGGGGAGTTCATGCGTTTTGGGAATCGGTACCTCCTTCCCTCCCGGGGGAAATGGAGTGAGGAAGTCCTTGCGGCCATGGATGCCTTCCTTGGGATTGTTGAGAGAGTCCTTGGTATTATCCCTTGGGCGGAGCTTGGGGCAGAAGATCGTGAGGTCCAAGCTCTTGTGGAGGAGCGTGAGAAGGCTCGGAAGGAGAAGAACTTTGCCCTGGCTGATGCCCTGCGGGAACGCATTCGGGCTCTTGGGTACGTCGTTGAGGATACGCCTCTTGGGGCTCGCTTTTTCCGGCATGAGGGGAGAGAAGGATGACCGTCTACATCTACGGAAGACATCCCGTATTTGAAGCGCTCCGAGCAAAACGAAGGGTTTTCGAACGGCTCCTCCTTGGGAAGAACGTCCAAGGTGATATCATTCGACGTATTGAAAGCCTTGCCCATAATCTCGGCATTCCTGTGGAACGGGTGGATCGAGAGGTTCTTGAGGAACTCGTAGGGGAGGACGCTGTCCACCAGGGAGTGGTGCTCCTTTGTGGGGAGAAAATGGTGCCTTCCTGGCGGGAAATTCTTGCGCGGGTCAAAGATCGTCAAGATGCGCTCGTGCTTTTCGTTGATCGAGTTGAGGATCCACGGAATCTTGGGGCCATCATTCGGACAGCAGCATTCTTTGGTGTTCAAGGGATTGTTGTGAGCAGAGCTCGCTCGGCTCCCCTTGACTCTCGAGTCGTGAAGGCTGCGGCTGGAGGGATAGAAGTAAGTGACGTTGTCCAAGTGAACAACTTCACTGAGATTGTCCGAGCCTTCAAAGAGGCAGGATGTACCATCGTTGGTCTTGAGGAAGATGGAGAAGTCGTTCTCTGGGATTTCGACCCAGGTCCATTCCCAGTGGGACTTGTCGTGGGTGGGGAGAACGCGGGGATTCGGAAGATTGTTCGGTCGCTTTGCGATGTGGTCGTACGTATTCCGGGGAAGGAGGGTCTTCCCTCTTTGAACGTTTCAGTGGCCACTGGAATAGCGATTGCTGCAATTGTCCAAAGGAGGCAGGGGCATGGTCCACAAGGGTGAAATTCTCGAGGGAAGCGTGGTTGATTTTGCCCTCCCTGATTGCCATGGGGTTCTCAAAAAGGATGGTTTTGTGATTTTTGTTCCTCTTGTCCTGAGGGAGGAAGTATGCCGAGTGGAGATTGCAAAGGTGAAGCGGGACTTTGCCTTGGGGAGAGTACTGGAAATCCTTGAGGAGTCTCCTTACCGGATTGCCCCACCCTGTCCCCACTTCCGTGAGGGTTGCGGGGGGTGTCAACTGCAGTTTGTTGCCTATGGGGAGCAGGTTCGCCTAAAGAGAGAGCATGCCCTCTCTGTCCTTGAACGCATCGGGCGGGTTGACCTTAGCGAGGTTCTCCTTGAAGATTTCGTTGCTTCACCACAACCCTTCGCGTATCGGAACAAAATGGAGTTCACCTTTGGGGAAAAGGATGGGGAACTCCTTCTCGGTCTTCGTCCCGCTAACCGGTACTGGGATGTGGTGAACCTCACAACGTGTCTTCTCATGAGGAAGGACTTGGTGGAGCGACTCCTTGACCTTTTCCGAGAATACGGGAAGCGCCACGGTATCCCTGGTTATGACCCGGTGCGCAAGACGGGAATCTTGCGAAATCTCCTTGTTCGGTACAGCGGGACAACTGGAGACCTCCTTGTGGGTCTGGCGACAACGAGTTTTGAACTCCCTGAAATGGACCACCTTGTAGAGGTTTTGTGCGAAGGTTTTCCGGAGCTTCGGGGTTTCGTGCACATTGTGAACAACTCTCCGGCGAGCGCCCTCCTTTTTGAGGAGAAACGCGTGCTTTGGGGGGAACCTTACCTCTTTGAGCGGATTGGCAACCTCACCTTCCGAGTCTCGGCAGAGAGTTTTTTCCAGGTTCACTCAACGTTGTGTGGTGCACTGTACGAAAAAGTTCGAGAGTACCTCCTCGTGGATGGGCCTGTGTCCACGGTCCTTGACCTGTACTGTGGTGGAGGAGGTATTGGGATTTTTGTGGCCGATGCGGTGGAAAAGGTCGTAGGGATTGAAGAGAATCCCAAGGCGGTTGAAGATGCCAGTGACAATGCGAGGCGGAACAACCGCCTGAACTTCACCTGTGTTCCTGGGAGAGTGGAGAAACTCCTTGCCGCTTCCCGCTTTCGGGTAGATGCGGTCATCGTGGACCCTCCGCGGGCTGGCCTTGACAAGAAGGTTGTGCAAAGGATTACCGCTCTTTTGCCCCGTACTGTGGTGTACGTTTCCTGCAACATCGGTACTTTCGCCCGAGATGTTGCTCTCTTCCGGGAGCGAGGATACAAGCTTTGCCGGATAAGCTTTTTTGACCTCTTCCCCCAGACACCGCACTTTGAGACGGTAGCCCTCCTTGTGCAAAGCTGAGAAAAATCGACAGGAAGGTCTTGCAAAAGTACGGTAAGCTCAGTAAAGTATTGCCAACAAGGCAGGTGAGGGACGTGAAAGCCACAGCGAGCACAAAGCGTGTTGCCAACCTGAGAGCATGTATTGCCGATCGGGTGTGTCGGCTTCGGGGCGAAGGAGCTTTTGAAATCCTCGCTCTTGTGAAACAGCTCGAGAAGCAGGGGAAAGATATTATCCATCTGGAAATTGGAGAGCCTGACTTTGATACCCCAGAGAATGTGAAGGAAAAGGCCATTCAGGCCATTCGCGAGGGACACACCTACTACGTTCCCTCTGCCGGGATAGATGAGCTTCGCGAGGCGGTCTGTGTGTACATGAAGCGGAGCCGGGGTGTGGACGTTTCTCCCGAGGAGGTGGTTATTACTCCCGGTGCAAAGCCTGTCATTTTCCTGAGCTTCCTCCTCCTCCTTGAGGAAGGGGACGAGGTCATTTACCCAGACCCTGGTTTTCCGGCTTACCGTTCTATCATCGACTTCGTGGGGGCCAAGGCTGTACCTTTGCGACTCCGGGAGGAGAATGACTTCCGAATAGATGTGGATGAGCTCCGACGTCTGGTAACGCCCAAAACGAAGATGATTGTCCTGAACTCCCCTGGGAATCCTACGGGTTCTGTGCTCACCCGTGAAGATATGGCAGAAATCGCTCGTCTTGCCGAAGAAGAGGACCTCCTCATCTTTACCGATGAGGTCTACAGCGAGATTATCTACGATGAGCCTCACGTGAGTATCCTCCAGTTCCCGGGAATGAAAGAGCGTACCATCCTCCTTGACGCCTTTTCGAAAACTTTTGCTATGACCGGGTGGCGCCTTGGGTATGCGGTGCTCCCAAGAGAACTTGCGCCGCTTTTAGCGCTCCTTGTCACGAACTCAAACTCTTGCACCTGTACCTTTACCCAGATGGCTGGAGTTGAAGCGCTTCTCAACGGGGAAGAGGCGGTTCGGAAAATGGTTGCCGAGTTCCGCCGCCGAAGGGATTTCCTTGTGGAGCGCATGAGAGAGATTGAGGGGCTTACCTTCGTGAAGCCAAGAGGTGCGTTCTACATTTTCCCAAACATCACTGCCTTTGGCCTCACCTCTCAAGAGATGATGCGTTACCTCCTTGAAGAAGCTGGTGTTGCTACGGTCCCTGGAACTGCTTTCGGCGATTACGGAGAGGGATACATTCGGATTTCCTTCTCTAACTCCCTCGAGAACCTCGCGAAAGCGATGGACCGAATCGAGGAGGCGCTGAAGAAGCTCAGACAAAGGAGAGGGCGCTTATGAAGATCATCCTTTCGGGTTTCCAACGGAAAGGGACTCCCTTAAGCCGAGTGGAGGAACAATCTCTCTTACAGAAGATTATCGACCTTCTCTGCCTTGAGGGTCTTGAGTTTGAATTGAAGGTTGAAGAGGTGGAGCGTTCGGACTGAGTCGGAGCTGAGTGGTGAGGATGCCGAGAGAGATGAAGAGGCATCCGAAAAGGCCTCGTGTTGTGAGACGCTCTCCCCACAGAAAGAAGGAGAAAATCGCAGCGAAGACAGGTTCCGAGATGAATATAATCCCAGCGTGGGTTGCGGATGTATAGCGCTGGGCAACTTTCTGGACCGTAAAGGCAAAGCCCGTTGCGGCAACGCCAAGAAAGAGGATGCTCCCCCAGGCTGCCCAATCCTGGGGGAGCATCTTTTGTTTGAAAAAGAAGAGGGTAAGGAGGAAGCTGAGCACAGCCACTGTCCCCATCTCCACGGTGGCCAAAGCAAAGGCGTCGTTCCCCTTGGCGAACCGCTCAACGAGCACAATCTGTAAGGCGTATGCCGTCGCTCCAAGGAGGGTAAGGATGTCCCCAAAAAGGAGGGAGCTGTCCTTTCCGTTGCCACTTGTCAAGAGGAAGAGCCCAAGGAGGGCCAAGGCAACGCTCCCTGGGAGGGTTTTCTCAGGCTTTGTTCGGAGGATGAAAAAGGCAAAGAAAGGCACGACAACGGTACAAAAGCCAGTGACGAAAGCAGAGCGAGCTGGGGGAACGTAGAGAAGCCCAAGCGTCTGGAAAACGTATCCCCCAAAGAGGGCTCCCCCAAGGAGCACCCCTGCTTTCACAGTCCTAAAGCACCGTGGTCGGAATTGGCTCACAAGAACGCCAAAAGCCACAAGGAACCGCCAAAAGAGAATGGTCAAAGGGGGAGTGCTCGTAAGGAGGTTTTTCATGGTTACGAAAGTTGC